>CAYPIX010000077.1:0-17534 GCA_964410875.1 uncultured Kofleriaceae bacterium | reverse complement strand
GTGCACCTAGGTTGCGCTAGGCGAAGCCGTCTTCACTTTGCGGCCGTTTGTGTAGGTGTCGATCCGAAAGCTCTCACTGCCCTGCTCCCACACTCGCCAGGGCCCGTGTTTCTTACCGTTTTCGTACGAGCCAGAAGAGGAAGTTGACCAAACTGAATCAAAATAGAAGGTCGCCGAGCCGTGCTTACGACCTTTTCTCATCTCGAGCTCAGACCGACGATGCCCACTTTCAAAGAAAAGCACTTCCTTGGACACGCTACCTTCTTCGTAGAAGGTCTCGCTGATGGAGTTGCCGTTCTCGCTGTTGAATTTAAAGACGCTCGCTACCTGACCTTTGCTGTCCCATTCGGTCCATGTACCAATTCGGAAACCCAACTGTGCGTGATAGGAGCCTTTGACGGCCGTTTTCCCGTTGGGGTGGAAGAGCGTGTAGTGGCCGGATGGCTTTCCTCTTCGCCTCTCTTCTTCCAGGCTGATTACACCTTCGGGACTGTACTCGCGCCAAATGCCACTGCCATGTTCCATCGAGTACTGGTCAACGGCGATCTCATCTCTGTCGAAAAAAGTCACAATCCCATGGACGAGGCCGTTTCTAACCTCTTTCTCGAAATAACGAGTTCCATCTTTGCGAAAACTCTTGTGGGTCCCTGCCTCAATACCGTTTTGAAAATTCCTGCTCGATTGCAGCTCGCCGTTGGGCCAGTAGGTTAGGACCTCTCCATGTAACTTGCCGTCCAAATAAGTTGCCTCTTTGAGGACAGTGCCGTCTTCGTAATATTCGTGGTAGGCCCCGTGGTTTCGGCCTTCTTTGAAATGGGCTTCTACTTGGAGCGCGCCGTTGTCGTACCAGGTTAGCCACTTGCCGTATTTCTGTCCGCGAAGGTAAACCCCTTGATGTGACTTAGAACCGTCGTGAAACCACGCTGTGGTGGGACCGTGAAGAACGCCGCGTGCTCTACATCGCTTGCGGGTTGCGCCATGTTTTTCTGTTTTCTCGAGGGTGCCGCCGTCTGGGCAGGCGCGAATATGCTGGGGGAGCGAAAGGCCCGAGTTAGGCTCTTTGGCCCCAGCAGCGCCACTGCCCACGATGAGCGTACTCAGCAATATTAGATGTTTGGCCTTCACAACGAGTAGCCCAATTGGGGGCTACAGGTAGGTGTTGCGAATACCGTTCCATACTCATCTGGCTTCGTTTAGAGGACGGCCAGTTCCAAGGAGCACCTCAATCGAGGGGGGCCGCGGTGGTCGCAAGTGTCTGGTCGATTAGCGTTGGGTCGACATCGAGGTTTAGGGCCAACTCGCGCAGAAACTGCTTTTCCCCCTCCGCTATATTATTGTCGGCGCGAGCAACAACGCAGAGATCGCGGAGAACTTGGCCGCGCTTTAATGCGCTAACCGTCTCGTTAGCAAATTCGACTCTGGACGCCAAGTCGGCTTGAAGAGCAGAGGCGGAGACATTTCCAATACGGCCCTCCCCTAAGAACGTCTCTAGGGCTTCTACCTCTTCTTCAGAAATGCCACCGTGGCATGAAGCTAAGGTCATTCCAGCGGCTAGGAGCAGTCTACGCATCGCTTCCCCGGACGTGGACTTGTCTGCAAGGTACCCTGGTTCCATGAGAGACATGAGTCCGGACACTTTTTGTTCGAGGAGTTCGAGGGACTCTCCTCCGTCTTTGCAAACCTCGGATTCCGAGCATAGCTGTGTTGCTCGTACGCGAAGCGGGCTAAATGGGTGTGACGAAAACCAATCTGCACGCATCTCTCCTTTGCGCGCCGCATCGGACTCCGACTGTATGTCGCCTATTTGCTTTAGGTAGGCTTGGATGTCAAAAGCCACGGTCTTGCTAGTTAGGCCAGAGGCCAATTTAAAGAATGCACGCTCCGTTGGAGCAAGTTTGCCTACGCAAACCAAGCCGGCGCGGTCGGCAGAGATTTCTGCATAGCGTTGCCAAGAAAACAGCCGAAGTGCCTGCTGGGGGCGAAGAGCCTGATCCCCACGAATCAATAGGTGGATGGGGATGTCGTGATGGTTGAAGAGGTAGTGTCCAAGCTCGTGACCCATTACAAAGGCAAGTTCGTCTTCGTCGAAGCCCTCAAGCAAGGCAGAAGTGAAGCCCACGACAACACGGCCACCATGAGCGCCGTAAGAGAACGCATTGAAACTTGGGCTGGGAGCGACGTAAATTTCCAGAGGGCTTTCAATATCTAGGGTGTCCCTGCATCGCTCACCCATTTTGCAAATGGATGGCGCCATCGCAGGAGTCAGTCTCACTGCCGTTGAAAGAAGGTGCCGGCGAGCGTCTGAGTGGGTGTTCTTTGCTGCCTCTTCCCTGGCAGCTATTACTTTTGGATCTTCGACTAGCTTTTGAAAGAGATCGATGTCTCCGCTACAGCGCATGCCGGGCTTGCTCATAAAAGTGAGCCTACAACGACTTTGGAGACTCTACAATCTGCCTCGGCGGTCTCTACGCGCGAAGTTCGTCTAGTTGATCTTGGGTCAATCCGCTGGAGGCCTCGATGGTAACGGTGGCTTCCTGGCCAGACACGAGCTCAGCGGCCGACACCTGCAAGATGCCATCCGCGTCCATAGTGAACGACACGTCGACCCGAATTTCACCTTTGGGTTTTTGCGGCAAGTCACTTAGCACGAAACGGCCAAGCATTCGGTTCTCAAGAACGGACTCGCTCTCGCCCTGATAAACCTCGATTGACACGTACCCCTGATTGTCTTCCGTCGTGGTGAAGACTTTGCTTTCACGCGTCGGAATGGTTGTGTTAGCCGTAATCAGCGTGGACATTTTGTGTCCCGACACCTTAAGGCCGAGATCATGTGGCGTGACATCAAGGAGGATGATCTCTTGAAGCTCTCCGCCCATGATTCCGCTTTGTACTGCGGCGCCCATGGCCACAATCTCATCTGGGTTTACACCTTTACTTGGTTTCTTACCGAAGATCTCGACCACACGCTCTTCGACGGCTGGCATTCTGGTCATGCCGCCAACCAATAAAACTTGGTCGATGTCCTCTGCTGAGACCTTGGCGTCTTCAAGTGCTTTAGCACAGGGGCCTTTGAGCTTTTCGAGAAGGGGTAATGCCGCTTCTTCGAATTCGCCTCGCCTGAGCTCTCGTTGAAGGTGCAATGGACCCGCTTCGCCCGCCGAAATGAATGGCAGGTGGATTGCTGTGGTCATAGACGATGAAAGCTCAATCTTGGCGCGTTCGGCTGCCTCTTTGAGGCGCTGTAGACTGATGACCTCGTCGCGCAAATCGACGCCGTTCTCTTCCTTAAACTCGTCCGCTAAAAGGTCGATGATGGCCCGGTCAAAGTCATCGCCGCCAAGCTCGGTGTCTCCGCTTGTCGAAAGAACTTCGAAAACACCGGATTCGATAGCAAGAACCGAAACATCGAAAGTACCGCCACCAAGGTCAAATACAGCCAGACGTTGGTCTTCTCCGCGATGAGCACCATAGGCAATTGCGGCTGCGGTTGGCTCGTTGAGAATAGAACGCACCCGCAGCCCGGCAATCTCGCCGGCATCCTTGGTAGCCCGTCGCTGAACATCGTCGAAATAGGCGGGAACGGTCACGATGGCCTCTTCCACTTCACAGCCTAGGTAGTCTTCTGCTATCTGCTTCATCTTTCCGAGGATGTGGGCAGAAATTTCCTGAGGTGACATTTCCTTATCGTCGACTACAACCCATGCGTCTTTGTTCGGGGCAGCAGTGAGTTTGTAAGGCAAACCAGCGGAGAGTTCATTGACGATGTCCGAGTCAAAACTCCGGCCAATTAAACGTTTTGCGCCAAAAATTGTCCGTGTGGGGTTGGTCACCATTTGTCGTTTGGATGGTGCTCCGACAACAACGTCCCCCTCTTCAGTCCACGAAACCATAGATGGAGTCGTACGTCCTCCCTCTTGGTTATGGATGACCGTTGGTTCGCCGCCCTCTAAGACAGCGACGCACGAGTTCGTGGTACCTAAATCTATTCCGATTATCTTGCCAGCCATAGCGATCTACCCGGCCACGTTGGACCGACCCTCCCAGTCGCTATTTTACACGTCACTAAGTGTTTCTTGCAATTCGGGGCACTTACATGGGGCAGCATTGACCCACACTAGAAGAAACGTAGAAGGCCCAAAAGTTGGAGGTTTTCCGGAGTCCAAGTCGTACTTGCGACCAAGTTTATCTGAGCGCTATAAGCCGCGGAGGAGATCTGTGGGTCTTCTTTGTAGCCATGCTTCCATTCTTAAATAGGGGTGTTCAGTTCTTCATCGATGTACTGGTTCTGTCGACATCCCTGTGGCTTGCGTACCTATTTCGGTACGAATTCGACATACCGCCGCAGGTTGTAAAGCGTACGTTCTTCGCTTGGCCTTATGTTGTTTTATTGCAGTACGGCTTGATGACTTTTGCGGGAGTACCGCGTTTTTCTTGGCGTCATGTGACCTTGAGAGACATCAAGTGGATTTTTGCCAGTCTTTGCGCAAGTACTCTTGTTCTTGTCGGGTTGCGGCTTCTTTTCTCCGGCGGGTTGGGCGCGTCTCAGTTCGTTCGGTTGCCCATAGGTGTCCTCTGTATTGATCTTCTCATCGCAAGTGCAGGGATTGTGGGCGTGCGAATTCTTCGCCGTTTGATGGCTGAGAGGGATACACGGAGGCGACATCAGGGTACTTCTGGGGTAAAGGTTGCCAGTCTTCTTATTGGAGCTGGTGATGCGGGTTCGTGGGTTGCTCGCGAAGCAAAATCTCGCTCCGATCTCAACATTCATCCAGTAGGTTTTGTCGACGATGACGTTTTTAAAGTCGGCACCTTGGTTCAAGGACTTCGAGTGCTCGGGACAACCGAAGGTTTGGCTGCGATTGCCAACAAGCATGGCGTTACCCAAGCCATTATCACGGTCGCGAACGCGCCACGGGCTCGGATGCGCGCCATCGTCGAGCAATGTAAAGAGGCAGGTCTTGCTACCAAGATCATCCCGAGTCTCGGAGAAATTGTCGAGCAGGGAACGTCTGCTCTCGGTCGGATTCGCGATGTTGCCATTGACGACCTGCTTGGTAGAGCGCCGGTGGAGCTCGACAATAGACGTGTTGCTGCGGTTACCGAATCGCGGGTTGTTCTCGTAAGCGGTGCCGGTGGAAGTATCGGTTCAGAGCTTTGCCGGCAAATATGCCGATTTAATCCCAGTGCATTGGTGCTCTTAGAGCTTAGCGAGAATGCCCTCTTTCATTCGCATAGGAATTTACTGGCAGCGTTTCCCGATGTTCCCATCATTCCCTGCGTGGGTGATGTTCGTGACAAGAATCGAATGCACGCATTATTCGAAGAGCACCGTCCAAAGGTCGTTTTTCATGCAGCCGCTCATAAGCACGTGCCGATGATGGAGTGGAACCCAGGCGAGGCCATCAAAAACAACGTGCTTGGTACTCAGGTTTTGGCGGACATGGCGAATGAATTCGAAGCCAGCCATTTTGTGATGATTTCCACTGATAAAGCAGTGAATCCAACGTCGGTTATGGGGGCGACCAAGAGGGTCGCTGAACTCTACATTCAGGCGCTGTCGCAGCGGAGCAAGACGGTCTTCGTTGCGGTGCGTTTTGGTAACGTGCTCGGTTCGGCTGGAAGCGTGGTGCCTCTGTTTAAAGAGCAGATAGCCGCCGGTGGGCCAGTAACTGTCACCGATCCGGAGATGCGTCGTTACTTTATGACGATTTCAGAGGCCTGCCAGCTCGTTCTCCAAGCGGCAAGCATGGGCGCTGGAGGTGAGATCTTTATTCTCGACATGGGGGACCCTGTACGAATTACAGACTTGGCGCACGATCTAATCAAACTGTCGGGGCTGGAGCCCAATGTTGATATTGACGTGGTGTTCACCGGCGTTCGTCCTGGCGAGAAGCTTTTTGAAGAACTCTCCGTTGACGAAGAAAAAGCTGAGAAAACTCGTCACCCCAAGATTTTCATCGGGAGGCTTCCTCCTCGCGGGCTATCCGATGTGCAGTTCGCTCTCCGAAGGCTAGAAGAGACTGCGCACAAAGGGGACCCCCTCTCGATGCGATCCGTGCTTGGCACTGTGGTACCCGAATACTCACAGGGAAGTGGTGATTCTCGACAGGCTTCCCTTCGAGCTGTTTAGCTCGCTGAGCATCGTTGGCGCGGTAGATGGTCCCTGCTAGGTTACGCGCCATGGTTAGGTTTATCCCTTTTGTGGTTCTAACAGTTGCGTGCGGCGGAAACGCCAAGGACACTCTCACCCGCCCCACGGACCCTGCTGGATTTTCTTGGGAAGCACCCGCTCCAGAATGGTGGGAGGCCGGTGACGCGTCTTGCCCTGAGAACGGGAAACTCGAAGCGACCAAGAAAGCGTCTCTCCTTTTTCGCCAATGCATGCGTGGTGATACTCCTCATGGGCCACGTGGTGCGTGGCATGAAAACGGTACTCTGGTAACCGAAGGGCTCCTGAGAGATGGAGAGCCCACGGGTCGCTGGCGTGAATGGCAACCGAGCGGAACCCTCGCAGCAGTTGCGCACTTTGACGATGGAGTATTGGAGGGGAAAACAATCCAGTATCTTTCAGGAGGCGCGCGCGCGGAGGAGTCTTATAAGGATGGAAAGCGGAACGGTGTAAGCAAGTTCTTTGATGGTGGGGACCGATTGATTCGAGAAGTGCACTACAAAGAGGGTGAACCCCATGGGAAACAAACAGAGTATTACCCTTCTGGTAAACCTCGCACGGTCACCAGTCATCGCGAAGGCGTCGTCCATGGGACTGTGACTCGTTATGCGCCCAATGGTGAAACCATAGGAAGTTTAGAAATAGACGCAGGTAACGGCCCTTGGACGGAATGGCATGACAACGGAAATGTGGCGACTCAGACCAGTCTAAGGGATGGGAAGCAGCACGGTAAGTACGTTCGTTTTCACCCGGGCGGGAAAAAAGCGATCGTAGGGGAATACAACGCTGGTAAGGAAGTTGGGGAGTGGCGCGCGTGGGATAAAGGAGGGAGCCTGTTAGCTGTTAATTCCTATGACGGCGGCGTCCCTGTTCGTGCAGATACCTACTCTGACGGAAAACTGAAACGTCGGGAAGAATTCCACTCCAATGGGGGGCGAAAGTCCCGGACCGATTTCTCCGGGAAACGTCGTGAAGGCAGCCGTGTGACCTGGAAGAAGGATGGATATCGCGAAGTACAAGGGGCGTATAAGGCAAACCGGAAGACCGGTAACTGGTACGCGTTTGATGATAGCAATACGCCAACGCTAGAGGTCTACAAGAACGGAAAACGCGTTGGACGAAAGAAGAAAGTCTCGGTAGCCGACAAACCACCTGCGGTGGAAGGGTTGGAGACTGGTGTAGAACGTTGCGATCGATTTCTTCGGGCTTACTTGAGCTGCGCCGGCATCCCCGCCAATGTTCGTCAGGACTTCACGAAGAACTTCCAGGCGTGGAGCGAGCAGTTGGAATCAGCAACCGGCGAAGACGCGAACAAGTTGGAACTCGCTTGTTCTGAAGCAGCACCGACGTGGAGCCAGGGGTTGGCAACTGCTGGCTGCGCGAGGTGATTGGCGCAGAAGATCTCATTCGGTCAGCAACGGATAGGTGGCAAGCTGGAGTTGCTTTTGAATAGATATCCGAACATAGAAGCGTTTTGGCCCGTACCAACGGAGGTTCAAGTTATTGAATCTTATTGACGGTTAGCGGGTGAGCATCGTTATATGCGGAACGATAACCGCCGATGCTCGCTGCGGTTGAGGGATTAAATTAGATGTCAATTGCAAGTCGTATCAAGCAACTATCGGTTGCCGCCGTAGCTCTTCATTTCGCGGCTTGTTCTACCTCCGTGGTTAACAACGAGTGTTTCGACGGCATCGACAACGACAATGATGGCTTTTATGACGGCGCTGATCCTGGCTGTATCGAAAATTTCAGCAAAGAATCACCTGACCCTGACATCCCTGCCTGTTCAGATGGCGCCGATAACGACAAAGACGGTTTACTCGACTTTGAAGATCCTGGTTGCTTCAACCTTCTCGACAACGACGAATACGATGAACCGGTTCCTGCGTGCCGCGACGGAATAGATAACGACGGCGACGGGCTGTATGATTATCCGAATGATCCGGGTTGTTTGCTCAATCTTGAGGATTCTGAAGAAGATGATTGCCCAGACGGCGACTCGTGTCCGCCCTGCTCTAACGGAGTCGACGACGACGGCGATGGCTTTATCGACTTTCCCGATGATCCGGGGTGCGATAGTGCCGGAGACACCGACGAGTTCAGCTCCGACCCAAGCATTTGCGGTGCGAGTGTTCGACTCGAAGATCTAAGCCCAGACGGTACGACACTGGGGCGGCTGAGGCGTGAGGAGAGCAACGATCTGATTTCTCCAGAATGCGGCGGTGCCGGCTCTGAGGCGGTCTATGAATTCAGCCTAGACAAACCCAGAGCGCTGTCAGCTTCCACCAACGTCGAGCAAACGACCATCGACACTGTTCTCTACGTACGTCAAGAGTGTCGAGATCCGGCGACCGAACTTGGTTGTGCAGATGACGTAACGCCGAATGGTCCTTCGGAGCTTTTCATCGAAAGAATAGAACCAGGAGATTTCTACCTGGTTGTTGATTCATTCCGGGCGAACCGTTCCGGTGACTTTACTTTGCTTACAGAGTTTACGATTCCTCGAGGCGAGCCTTGTGGTCCCGTCGGAGATTCCTGCTCTCCCGGTCTTGTTTGCCGGAAGCTTACGCCAGATGCCCCCGAAGAAACCTGCGAGTTCCCGGAATGCCGTGATGGTCTAGATAATGATGGCGACGGCAAGACTGATTTCCCTGTCGAACCAGGCTGTGAAACTCCTGACGACAACACCGAGCTTGACGATTGTCCCGACGGGCCTGGTTGCCCCGAATGTTCCAATGGGGTCGACGACGACTTTGACACACTGGTTGACTTCCCAGACGACCCTGGTTGTAGCTCTGCCGCGGACACTTTTGAGATCGATCCTTGCGGACCCATTGACAAGGTCGAGCAAATTAGTTTTGGCGTTCTAAACGGAAATACGTCTGGAGACAGCGCGTTTAGCCCGTCCTGCTCCTTTGGCGGAAACGATCCTGAGGCGGTTCACGGTCTAGTCATCAACAGAGATCTGATTTCAGTGACATTCTCTACATTAGGCTCGACCTTTGACACGATCACTTCGGTTAAGTTCGCCAGTTGCGACAACGACGATCTGGCTTGTGAAGATCCGGATAGCGAAGGCGAAACGGTTACTATCGAGTCACCGGAGCAAGGTGCCTACTACGTGTTCGTCGATGGAAACTTCGGCAGTGGCGATTATGTCTTGGAGGTAACCGGCGTGATACCCGGCGGCGATGCTTGTGACGTTGCAGTGCCAGCACTCGCTTGCGAGGAAGGGTTTTTCTGCGATGCGACTACCAGCATTTGCGAGCTGGCCGCCTGCAACGATCAGAACGACAACGATGGCGATGGGAAGACAGACTTCCCGAACGAACCTGGTTGTGAATCTCCCAGTGACAACGACGAGACGGATGACTGCCCAGACGGTCCAGGGTGTCCCGAATGCTCAAATGAAATCGATGATGATGCTGACGGCATAATTGACTTTGGAGACGATGTTGGCTGCGTCTCTGCCGGAGATACGAGCGAGAACGACTGTGATGCGGAAACGGATGAAATCCTCCGCGTGACGGAAGGCACCTCGACGGCATCCACCAATGGTTTCAATAATGATAGTCAAGGCACGTGTGGCGGCAGCTTCGGTGTGGACCGACTCCATACGCTCAAGGTCACCTCCGAACTGGAAAGCCTCCGGGTCGATACAGCCGGTTCAACCTTAGACACGGTTATCTATGTCCGTGGCCCCGATGAGTGCGGAGCTGAAGAACTTGGCTGCAACGATGAGAACCAGGATGTGCCCTCAGGCAACTCCCTGGTCGAACTGGATGAAGTAAGTCCAGGCGTCTATTTCATTTTCATTGATTCCTTTAGCGGACAGGGTGACTACACGCTTAACGTCCGTGGAGTGATTAAAGGCGGCGAGGCCTGCGAAGATGCACTCATTCAGAACGGTCTATATGAATGCGCCGAAGGGTTCGATTGCCGTGACGGAGTTTGCGCGCAGGCTCCGTGCAATAATGGTCAGGACGATGATGGGGATGGCAAGACCGACTTCCCTGATGACCCTGGTTGCGAATCGCCCAGCGATGGTGACGAAACTGATGATTGCCCTGGTGGTGCGGGATGTCCCATCTGTTCCAACGGTCAGGACGATGATGGGGATGGCAAAACGGATTTCCCCGATGATCCCGGTTGTTCATTCGCTGCAGACGGCCTGGAACTTGATCCCTGTACACCGGATACAGATATTTCCCGTCTCGAAGACGTAGGCGTCACCGGTACCACCAGCATCGCCAGCGCCGGTTCGAACTTCCAAGGAAGCTGTACCTTTTCGAATAACGCAACCGAGGACGTTTACCTGTACGAAAACAAACGCGAACTTGAATCTCTCAGTGTGGTGGTTACGAACGCGACCCGAGACATCAATGTGTATGCGCGAACGGGTGTTTGCAGTGACCCAGCTTCTGAAGTCGCTTGCGTCAATGAAGAGTTCAACGGGCAAGAAACGATGGTTATCGAACAACCAGAACTCGCTGAATACTACATCTTCGTTGATGGCGGTTTCGGTGGCCTCATTGATTACGACCTCGCCCTAGAAGGACAGATTGGCGTCGGTGCAGCCTGCGATGCAGCAAGCACACAATTCGTTTGCACGCCAGGAAACGCCTGCGTTGGCGGGGTTTGCACGCCCTCCAAATGTAGTAACGGGATTGATGATGACGGCGACGGGCTAGCCGATGAGTTTGATCCGGGTTGCGAGAGCATCAACGACGACACCGAAGCCCCAGATCCAACGCCGTTGCCAGCTTGTGCCGATGGCCAGGACAACGACAGTGATGGTCGCACAGATTTCGGTTTTGACGCTGGCTGCGAGAGGGCGTCGGACGATGAAGAGAACGACTGTGTAAACGAGACCGACCCAGTCGTCTTGCTGGGGGGCCCCTCCGTATCGGGGAATACCGGGACGGCGACCAATGACAGCGCTCCGACGTGTTCACAGTTTGCTAACTCGCAAGAAATTGTTCATGCCGTTATCTTCCCCGGCGCGCTCGACAGTCTCACCGCATCCCTTTCCGGTTTCTCTTTCTCCGTATTAGAAATCCGCCAAGGTTCGTGCGAGGGTGAGTCCCTCGCGTGCGAGACCGGTTTCAGTGCACCGGAAATCGAGCTCCAATCGCTTCCTGCTGGTCCCTACTTCCTCATCGTAGACGGGGACTTCGCTACGGGTGCATTTACGCTCGATGTCTCTGGTGTGATCTCCGCGGGTGAGAATTGTGATCCGACTCAGATTTCTTCCGGGCTTCTAGAATGCGCCCAGGGAACCGTTTGTAACGCTGGAATCTGCCAGCCAGCACCTTAACTAACAAGCATACGGTTAGCTTGGTTTCGTAGAACGGTCATTCGCGTGTTCATAGCTTCTTCCTCTTCGTCGGTTTGGTGGTCGTAACCGAGGAGATGGCAGAGGCCATGAGCTCCGAGCATTTCAAGTTCGTCGCCTAGCGATTTATTTGCTTGGCGACGTGCAGTTTCCAGGGAAATGACAATATCTCCGAGAAGTCCTTTTGGGCTAACGCCCTCTCCTTCTTGTTGGGAAAATGCTAGGACATCGGTTGGGCTATCTTTGCCGCGATAGGTCCTGTTCAATTCTTGGATGGTGGCGTCGGAAACGACACGGAGGGAACATTCATATTCCGTTTCTCCAGGTGGGCAAGCAGCTTTGAGCATAGCCTCCATAAGTAGGCGGAGAGCCTCGAGTTCCTCTACCGCGTCGGTTTCGAGATCTTCGTCCAAAATAAAATCGAGCATTGTTATGAACTTAGTTGGACTACTCGATAGACCTTGGCGTCAAGGAAAGTCTTGAGAAGGTCGGAGTCCACTTTCCCCCGCCCTGCTTCTTCGTTAAGGATATCCAAGGCTTTCTCAAGCGGTACCGCTCTTTTGTATGGACGATCTGAGGCCGTTAAGGCGTCAAAAATATCAGCAATGGTCATGATCTTGCTCGGCGTAGGGATTTCATCCGCTGTCAACTGATTCGGATATCCGGTTCCATCGAGTTTTTCGTGGTGAGAGCCGGCGATCTTGGGAACTGACCGGTAGGTTTTCCCCCAGGGAATTCGACGGAGGAAATCCATTGTGTGGACGACATGATTCTCAATTTCGCGGCGTTCTTCCGTCGTTAGCGAACCTCGAGCAATTTGCAGTGACCGCGTCTCTTCTGCGGTCAAATATGGACGTTGGGTGCCGGCTAAATCTGTGTAGGTGCGCGAAGCAATTTCCTCGAGTTTAATACTGCTCTCTTTCTCGAGAACTGTAGGCCTGTTGGCTTGCATGATGAACTCCATGAATTCATCAAGTTCTTTCAGTCTCTCTGCAGATTCAGTGTCTATTCTCTGTAGTGCTTCGACCGTCGTATCTCTGGTCTTGTCCAAAAGGTACTTTACTTTCGACCCTAGCTGCTCTGCTTCAAGCGAACGCCGAATGAACTCAAAACGAGACTCGATGATCTGCCTCTCGTGGTGATAGAGTTTCTGCGCTTTGACAAGGACCCCTTCGCGCACACCAACCTTGCCAAAATCATGAAGCAGCGCCGCATACTCGGTTTGCTTTAGCTCATCTTCGCTCAGTTCGAAATCTGCATAAGCACCGGTGGTTTCCTTGCCAACGACTTTTGCGAGAGTAACGGTAAGATCTGCAACCCGCATGGAATGACCTGACGTGGTCGGATCTCGAGATTCAATAGCTGTAACCGATGCGCGCACAAACCCGTCGAACATGGTTTGGACTTCTTGGTAGAGAAGTGCGTTTTCTAGGGCCAGCCCTGCTTGGTTGGCAACCGTCTTTGCGAGTTGAACGGATACCGAATCAAAGGGGATGACATCCTTCTCGAACTGCTCAGCACGCGAGAGGACAGAAACGCCATTTCGCTTTTTGTTGATCAGCTGCATGACCCCAATTGCATCACCTCGCGCTGAGATAATAGGAAGCGTGAGCATGGACCGAGTCTGGTAGTCGTACCTTCGATCGAAGGTGCGGTCGTGAATGAATCCCCACTTGTTGCCCTCAGTACCTGGCGCCGGAAGATTGTACAGGTCGGCTATGTTTAGAGGTGCTTTCCCTAGGACACAGGCACCCACGATGGAATTCTCGGTAAGCGCCATCTCCACTTTTTCAGACTCAAACTCAACAACCCTGGAGGAATTTTGCGCTTCGATGAATTGTAGTTTGCGGTCCTCTTCATTCTCCCCTTCTTTGACAACGTATACCGAGCCCGCATCTGCGCCGGTAATTTCTCGGGCCCGCGTTACTAAAAGGTCCAATAGCTCATGGATGTCTTTCTCTTGACCGAGGGCTCGGCCGATATCGAGAAGAAGATTTTTCTCATAGCGTGCTCGGTCAAGTGCACTAGCCGATTCTCCTGTCGGAGAGACTATCGAGTCTAAGAGAAGACCGAATACTGCTTCTGAGCCCGGAAGGACAAAGAAGTGACGGTTGCTCTGCTTGCTTTTTTCGAGCAAACCACCATGAGTAACGAAGTCCTGAGGAGTTCCTACGAAGACCGCGGTCATGCATTCTTCGTTTCTCGCTTCCTCCCAGTCGGAGGCGGCTAGTAAAAGCGTACGCCGGCCTTCGGGGCCTGTGATCCAACAGGAGTGCTGCCCAAATGAGGATTCGACCTGCCACGTAGGATGTCCCTCTGCGACTGCAGCACGGAGAGCAGAAAACTCCTCATAATTCGGCACCCCGAAAAGATATCACGCGTTACCAACCGGCTCACGGGAGTGGAAGGCTAAGCCGGGTGTTTGTCGTAGGCGCGAATAATCGCTTGAACCAGCGGGTGACGGACTACATCTCGTTCGGTGAATGCCGCAAAGTGAATTCCTGGCACGGTGCTCAGGATTCGTTGGGCGTCAAGCAGGCCAGACATACTGCCTCTCGGTAAGTCACTCTGGGTTACGTCTCCTGTGACAACCGCTTTTGAACCAAAACCTAGACGAGTCAAGAACATCTTCATTTGTTCGGTGGTCGAGTTTTGGGCTTCATCGAAAATCACAAAGCTGTCGTTAAGGGTGCGGCCCCTCATAAAAGCTAGAGGTGCGACTTCGATGGTGTCCTGCTCCATCAGTCGACGAACTCGCTCATAATCGAGCATGTCGTGAAGAGCATCGTAGAGAGGGCGCAAGTAAGGACTGACTTTTTCTTCCAATGAACCCGGTAGAAAACCAAGTCGTTCACCAGCTTCCACAGCCGGTCGGGTCAGAACAATTCTCTTCACCTTTTTCTCTAGGAGCGCATGAACAGCCAGCGCCATCGCGAGGTAGGTCTTTCCTGTGCCTGCCGGCCCGATTCCGAAAACAATGTCATGACTCCGAATCGCATCGACGTATTTCTTCTGAGCGAGGCCCTTGGGCGTTATGGGCCTTCCACGCTTCGGCACCAAAATGGTATCGGAGAAGATATCTTTGATTTTGGCTCGGGAATCGTTCTCCAGGATTCTTATTGCGCGAACGACATCGTCGCTCCCCAGGGACTTCCCCTTGACGGAAAACGCGTATAGCTGCCGCAGGGTCCGAGTTGCCAATTCCGCTGCCTTTGCGTCACCTGAGATGGTTACCTCGGTCCCCCGCACATGGAGCGCGACTCCTGTTGCTTCCTCAACCAATTTAAGTCTTCTGTTTTCTTGGCCGCAAAGAGTTTGAAAGACGGCACTGTCGTCAAAGACGATTTTCTCGCGAACACTTTCAGTTGTATCTTTTTGGGTCAAAATTCGATCTCAGTGAAGGGGCCACAGAAAGGGGTAACACAACCTGGGAGATTCCTCTATGCTCGGAGAACATGGCATCTCAAGAAGGAAGTTCGTTGCCCCGTTTGGTGGAAGTTATGGAGCGCTTGCTCAGCCCAGAGGGATGTCCTTGGGATCGCGAACAAACCCTTGAGTCCCTGGTGCCTTTCTTGGTTGAGGAGACCTACGAGGTTGTCGATGCGATTGAAACCAAAGGGCCGTCCGAACATTGTGAGGAGCTGGGAGATTTGCTTATGCAGATTGTGTTTCATGCTGCGCTTCGGAAGCGAAGCGGTGGGTTCAATGTTGACGACGTGGTCACTGGAATCGTTGACAAACTAGTTCGCCGTCACCCCCATGTCTTCGGCGCCGAATCTGGGATCGACACGTCCGAGCAAGTCCTTTTGCAGTGGGATGAAATCAAGGCGAAAGAAAAAGCTGGCCAACCCAAAAAGGGTGCCCTCGGTGACGTGCCGGTGGCAATGCCGCCGGTCGCCCGAGCCCAAAAGCTGTCGAAGAGGGCTGCCAAGGTCGGCTTCGACTGGCCCGATGTCGCGGGCTGTCGAGCCAAGGTTCTCGAAGAGATGGAAGAACTGGAGACGGCTGCTACAGATCGGGCTCGAGAAGAGGAGTTGGGCGACCTACTCTTTGCTTGTGTAAGTTTGGCGCGAAAGATGGGGGTCAACGCCGAGAATGCGCTCAGAAGGGCCAATACGAAATTTGAGAGCCGGTTTGAGAGGATGGAGGAACGTTTGAAAACCGAGGGGAGCGAGCTTCCAGGGGCGTCCCTGGACGAGATGGAAGCGGCTTGGGTTGCCATCAAGAAGTCGACTTGACAGGCGTCCACCGGACAAGTAAGAACAACGACTTATGGCTAATAGCAAAGCAGCTCGAAAGCGGATTCGGCAAAACGAAACCCGCCGTGTCAAAAACCGCCTTCTCTCCGGCGCTATGCGTACCGCGATGAAGAAAGCTCGTGAAGCCATCGACGGCGGCGCGAAGAACGCCCCTGAGCTCGTTCGTCTGGCCGTTGGACGGATTGATAAAGCGGTACAGCGCGGCAATCTAAAGAAGCAAACCGGATCCCGGCTTGTGTCTCGACTTATGTCGCGTAAAGCGGCTTAGATCGAAATTTCTCCAACGGAAAATTTCTTTCCTAACGAGACTACCCGGCGCGAAGATTTAATAGATCGTCGGTTAGGCGGGACAGGATGGCGCCTTCACCGGCTTGTCGACCCAACACCCGAACGGTGTGGTTCCTCCCCTTGAGAGCGGCGTCTGCGTCGGCCAGGAGCGAGAATGCGGTGGGCAGATTTTTTCGCGGAAACCCGCGGGCTTGGTCCATGAGTTTTTCGACGATGAACGGTGGAACGCCTGCCTGCTTCCCAATATCCGCTCGGCTCAGTTTAGACCGCAGACCTTCTTGGCACCGAACCAGTTGCCGCATATGTCTCGCTAGCATCACGACGACGCCGATCGCGCTCTGGCGTTGGTCGACAAGGGCGGAGACCGCGCGATGAGCCTGCGCTTTATCCCCTGCTCCAATCGCGTCGGTTAGCTCAAACACGGTGCGCTCCCTCGTCTCGGCGATAAGTTCGTCGACATCGTCGACAGAAACCTCGTTTCCGTCGGCAAAAAGGGCGAGTTGCTCGAGGGAGAGAGCCAGCCTAGCCAGGTCATTGCCTATTACCTCTAAGAGTCGACGCTGCGCTCGCGACGAAATTTTCACGCCTTGACGTTTCACTTCTTGGCTAAGCCATGGGGAAGCGTTTCTGGGAACCGATAGGGTTTCAACAAATCCGAGTTTTTTTGCTTTCGAATAGAACTTGAGCCGTCCATCAATCTTCTTGGCCAGGAGGACTAGGGCGGTTGAGGGGCACGGATCATCCAGATACCCAGCTAGCTTCTTGAGCTCGGGCGCGCCGAGACTGTGGAAGTTTCTGACGACAACCATTCGCATTTTGGCCATCATTGGGATGGTTTTTGCCGCCGACAGAATTCCCGTGGCACCGGCAGACTTTGCTTCGAGGACATCATAGTTGAATCCTCGTGCTTGCTCGGGGACCGCTTCATCAAGGATTTCTGTTACTGCGCGGGTAACCAAGAGAGGCTCTTCAGATACCAATAGCTGGATTGGCTTTAAGGGGCGTTTGGCCACGCCAAAGCATACGACGGACTTCTGTCTGATAGGAGCGAAAGGTGGTGTCTACCGACGAATGTGGTACATACCGAGGGCTCGTGTCTGGGAATAAACGGCCAAAAACAGCGACTAAACCTTCGGTTGCCACCCAGGGTGGCAAGGGTTCCGTCAAACTGCCAAATCATTTCGATGTTGTATTGGCAGCAGGAGGACTTCAGCGCGCCGTCTGGGTCCTAATTAGCATCGTCATAGGTGTCCTCTGCATTTCCAAACTCGGAATCGTCGCCCAGTGGGTTGGTGTGGCGCTGGTCCTTTGGGGGGCTTACGGAGGTGTTCAGTGCCTAAACGCGCTTCGCAACAAGCCCAGCCGTTTTGTGCTTTCCGGCGACACGGTGCGCCTTCCAACTGGCATTGCCAACGGAGCTACGGTTGAGTTGTCAATGGAGTCTGTTAATCATGTATACCTGCTCCGTCGTTCCCCGCCA
>CAYPIX010000076.1:0-18494 GCA_964410875.1 uncultured Kofleriaceae bacterium | reverse complement strand
GAACTGGCTAGTGCCAGTGTAGGTGCGCAAATCCGCACGTTCACGGCTACGGTCCGAGGAGCAACTGAGCCACGGTTTCACTGGCACCAACCACATCATGGCGCGCTTTAGCCCGGGCCCTTCCCTTTTGGCCCATGTCTCTGGCTCTGGTGCGGTCGCTGAGAATGCGATCCATTGCTTTGGCCAACTCGTCTGGATCCTTAGGCGGAACCAGTTCGCCGGTCTCGCCAGCAACAACAAGCTCAGGAACTCCGCCGACTTTCGTCGCAACGACCGGCAGTGCTGCTGCCATGGCCTCCAGTACCGCATTTGGAAGCCCTTCAGTGTGGGACGGGAGCACGAGCAAGTCGGCGGACGCGTAGGCATCGAGCATCTGGGTTTCCTCGACAGAACCGTGAAAGGTCACGATATCGCCCAGTCCTCGTTTCTCTGATTCGGCTTGCCATCGGGTTCGTTCCGATCCGTCGCCGTAGAATCGAACGTGTACCTTGTTGCTATTGATTTCCAGTTGGTCAAGGGCCGCCAGAAAGTCGTCCCCGCCCTTCCAAGGTTCGAGCGCACCGACGAAAAGGACCTGCATTGGCTCGCGATCTTCTATCGCACCGTCGCCAGAATACTTTGATACGTCGATCCAGTTCGGCACGACTGTCATCTTGTTGGGATCCACACCAAAAAGCCGTTGCAGGTTCGCCTTCGCCACCTCGGTTTGGCATAGAAAAGCGTCCACGTTAGCAAACATCTTTCGCAACAGTGCGGTAGCCCGAGTGCCAAGCGGTTTCACCTCGGAACGAACACAGAGCACCGTACGCAGGCCGCGCTTCTTGCCGAGCGTACACATGGTGGATTTTTCCAAGAGACTGGTGGATGAATAAGACGAAAACACCAACATCGCCGAACCTGGTGACGGTTTTGCGAGCAAACCGCCGAGGGTAGCCATCCGACGGGCGGCACCGAGCATTCGAACGCCCGGAACTCGTGAAGCGCCCATGGTGGTGTCGACCAGCTTCCAGGTAACGCGTTTAGAAAGGGGACCGTCGAGGAGCCTGAGGCAAGCGCTCCGTTGTCCTCCGGTTGCCCGGCTATTTCGAGCGACGCTGCCAACAAAAATGACAGTCGGTTTATCCATCGGCGGTACGCGCTGCGGTCGAGAAGGACTGGTCGCCCATAGCTCGCACCCTAGCCCAATTTACCTCACGCATCTACAAGAGGGCGCCGGGCCCTTCAACTAGCGGCAAGCAGGTGACTTGCAGCTTGGACGAGCGGTAGCCCGAATACATGTTTTATAGGTCTGCTCGCACCGCACCAACGGTTCTTCACGCACGACCGTCGCATCTTTGGCAAAGTCAATCACGCTGGCGCAGCTACCGGATGCATCGGCCCGAACTTCTTCCATCACAACACCGCAGTGATCGGCCACTTCGCCAGGGGGAAGATTGCCGTCCACAGGCAATAAGCGCCCGTTGTACATGTCTGAGATAAAGGCGATGTCTCCCTCGGAGAGCTCGGTTTCATTGCCTACATTCTTTGGCTCTTTGTCTAGATATGTGATGGTTTTGATTTTTCGATCGATGGCGAACGCGTATGGGTAGTAGTTCATGATCGAAACCAAGTCGTATTCGGGCCTGGTCGAAGAGATGTAGACACGATAGGCGTTTTTCTTGTGGCTGTGGACATCGAAATTGTGTCGGTGTTCCTTCTCGATATTATCCCAGTTGATTTTTATGTGGTCGTCTCGGTCGAATCGGGTATGGGTGTGCATCATGCTTGCAACCGCATGCCCAAGTTCGTGCATGACCGTGTCGGGTCCGTGTTCGTGCCAGATCTTGACCTCGCGAACCGTTCCATTGAATCCGAAGTACGCAAGAGACAGGTTCTCTTTCTTGGAATTTATAAACCGAAGCCCGTGTTTTTCGTTCGTCCTTTGGACGAAACGAATCGGTGTTTTTTTCTCCCAGTGGGACATCGCTTTCAAAGCTGCTTTCTTCGCCTTGAAGTCTGGGGCAAATTCGTAAGGGACTACACCGTTGGGCCATTTTCTTTGGGCCGTGCTCTGAACCATCCGAGTGTTAACGATCCCGTCTTGGTTAAGGGCTTCCACCTCACTTCGAGAGAACAGGATATCCCCCTGGTAAATGACGTCATCACCATCAACCTCAAAGGTCGCCTCCATCACGCCACCGTCGGGGCTCGGAAGAAGCCCTGTGGCTTGACCATCAGGCAGTCCGCTCTCTATTCCAGTACAACCTAGAAGTCCGGACGCAACTAAAGCACTACACACAAAACGATGCACATCACACATAACCTATGTGCAATGCAACGCGCGTTCCTACGTGACGCATCGCACCATGTCCTTGGAACAGAATGGGTGTGACAAACACTTACTGTTCCGATTCGCCCGTTTTTACGACCCTAGTAGCCGCCCGATTTGTTCAAGAAGAAGATGAGTTTGATTTCTGATTCTTCGGTCCAACAAGTGTTCGCAGTTTTGCTGTCGCGACGGTTTCCCCGCTGGAGTCGAACATTTCGACCGGCACGAAATATTCCTGGCGCTCACTAGTCTTTGGGGGATCCACGGAACATCGAGCAGTGATGGTTCCGCGCGCTTTCTTTAGGTATTCGATTTCGAGTCCAGCAACGATGAATCGCGCGTCGTCGGGCATGGAGTAAACCACCGCAAGGTTGCCTGCTAACTCGGCAAGGTTTACAAGAGCAACGGCATGAACGGATTTTAAGTGGTTCCGTAGGCGGGAACGGTCCTCCATCGTCACTTCACTTTTTCCGATACTTAAATGTTCGATGCGCGCAGAGATACTGCCCGTGTAAGGGACCATCATGCCGAGAAAGCGGCTAAACAAGCGCTTCCCGCCAGGAATCTTATGCATCCGATCCCAGGTGTCTCTGATGACATTTCCGGGACCATTGACCGAGGGAAGGGAGCGGCGAAGTAAACGCGCGGGATTTTTCATGAACGCGCGAACTATATAGGGATCCTTGACGCTCTAGGGAGCCCATGGGACACTTCAGGCGGTCGTGAGGGGGATTTTAGCTACCAGTTTGGCTCTTTGGGGGGTGGTTTCCGCCTGTGGTTTCGACGAGAGAGAAGGTGGACGCCCCAACACAGGGACTATTGGTGTCGATCTTTGCCTAACCTTGGACTGCAACGATGGGATCGCGTGCACCCAGGACACCTGCGCCAATAACGAATGCGTTCATACACCGCGCAATCTGATCTGCGATGATGGTCGATTCTGCAACGGAAGCGAAGTTTGTTCTGTCGACATCGGCTGTACCACGGCAGCAGCGCCCCCGATTGATGATGGGATTGCTTGCACCATCGACAGTTGCGACGAAGCGACAGACACCGTAACCCATACAATAGACAACTCGATTTGCAGTACGAACTGCGTCACCGGCGGTTCCTGTGACCCGAGCGTCGGATGCGTGGGAGGAACCTCTCTGGCCGACGATGGGATTCCGTGTACCGACGATTTTTGCGATGAATTGACTGGCGCAGTTACCCATGTGCCCCGCGACACGCTCTGCATTGATGACGGTCTCTTTTGCAACGGTGTTCCCGTTTGTGATGCGGCTCTTGGTTGCACAGACGGAGGTCCCCTAGTTCTTAGTGATGGTATTGCTTGTACCGACGATGTTTGCAATGAGCTAACCGATACGGTGGACCATATTGCGAACGATGGGAATTGCTCCGATGGCCTGTCCTGTTCTACCGATATCTGCGATCCGGCGCTGGACTGCCAGGTCACTGGTACCGAAGCCTGCCTTTGCAATACGCCCATCTTTGACAATGGCGATTTCTCAGACACATCGATTTTGTTAAATCCACCTCTTGGGAACTTTACCGCAAACGGGATCCTGGATGAGTTCACACTTCCATCGGCAAGTGCGTTCTGTAGCGTCACATTCAGTGTTGCTTTCGCGTCGAATTCTATCCCGGGGTCGCCGCCCGTCGTGCCAACGGCTGCCGAGGTTCAGATTTTCGAACTTGGCGTCGGCGGAGTTGCTGGTCTGGGGAATTTCGCTGCTGCGACTCCGTTATTTTCTGAAACATTCGAGGTTGCAGACGAAAGCTTGTTTGTCGAGAGCACTGCGGGGAACGTCGCAGGCGTACGCGTGCATCGTTTTCAAGGAGGGAACTCTTCCACTGCCCTACCCGCCGGCGATTACGCAATCTACGTCAGGTTTCCAGCCATTGCCACAGGGACGGTTGCTTCCCTAGTCAGTGCACCGCAGACCGGAAGCGGTTCGTGTGCGCACTTCTGGGGAGACACCATTGCAACCCCCGACGACGCTTGCGTGAGTCTCGGCGCCGCGGCTGAAAATATCGACTTCAAAGTAAACACGGAGTGATCAAGGTCTAAGCCTACTTGCGGGAACGAGCGTTTCCCGTAGGCAACCAGGCTGCCTAGGCGGCGCAGTTGCTTGTCGCACCAGCCGGGCTCTTCGTGGTATTCGAAGGAGTGGCCATTGGTCTTCCCGAGCTTGAAACGCGAATAAAGCGCGACCTTGAATTTCTGTCCTATCCCAGCAGGGAATGGGTCAAGCCAAGAGTTCACAGTAGCGGAAGCCATGTTTTTGACGTTGTCATTGTTGGTGGCGGGCAAGGTGGGCTCGCATGCGCCTTTGGGCTGCTTCGCGAGAAGGTGACCAACATTCTGGTCGTCGACGATCACGAAACTGACAACGCTGGGCCTTGGCGCAATTTCGCACGCATGAAAACCCTGCGGACCCCCAAGTACTTAACCGGGCCCGATTTGGGCATTGCAAACCTAACCCCCCGTTCTTGGTATGAGGCGCAGCACGGAGACGGCTCCTGGGCCGAGCTTGGATTACTGCCGAAAGAGACTTGGTCTGATTATCTGGCTTGGTATCGGAAACTCCTTGGGATTCCCACTCGATGGAAGGCAGAGGTTCGTGACCTCTCCTGGGACGAGAAAGAGAAGTGCTGGAATGTACCGGTGCACGGGGAAACAACAGAGACGCTTTTTGCGCGCCGGGTAGTTTTGGCCACCGGCATCGACGGCTCTGGTGACTGGCACGTTCCCGAATTCATGGACGGCGTTTCCAAAGAGATGTACGCGCACACGCGCTGGGAAATCGACTTTCCCGCGTTAGCTGGAAAGCGCGTTGCCATTCTTGGCGCTGGCGCATCTGCTTTCGATAATGCTTCTACGGCCCTGGAACACGGGGCCAAAGAAGTCCGCCTCTCGTTTCGTCGTGAAAAATTAGTATCCGTCAATCCGTATCGATGGGCGGAGTTTGTCGGTTTTCTTCATCACCACGGCGACCTTCCCGACGCTCAGAAGTGGAAATTCATTCGCCAACTCCTTCGCATGGGCCAGCTCCCTCCCAAAGATACCTATCACCGAGCGACTAAGCACAAAAACTTCACCCTGCATCCGAGCAGTGCCTGGATGGCTGTAAAACAAAACGTCAACGAGCTTGAAATAGAAACGAGTAGCGGGACCCAGCGCGCCGATTTTGTCATCCTTGGTACCGGTTTCCGTACCAACTTGGCGAAGCGGAAAGAGTTAGGGGCTCTCGCCGAACATATCGCCCTTTGGTCTGACCGGTTTCAGCCGCCGAGTGAAGATGCTCACGCCGATTTGGCTGCGCACCCATACCTTGGCTCCAATTTTGAGTGTCTTCCCAAAAGCCGTGGCGACCACAACTACCTCAACTACCTCTACAATTATACGTTTGGTTGTCTTTTGTCGTTGGGCTTTGGCGGTGCAAGCATTTCCGGCATGAAGTATTCGATTCCACGGCTTGTAAGCGGCATTACCAAGTCCCTTTACAGTGAGGACGCGGAAGCTTACTTCCACGACCTCTGCGGCTACTCCGAGACGGAGTTCTAAGCCTCTGTCCTCGTGCCGATCCAAACCAAGGTTCACGGTGGAGTATCTAAAGTGGCTTGTCAGGCTGTCACCAACTTCTAGAGTCGAAGAGATTTGTGGGGTTTTCCACTGGAAAACAAGGCTGAAATAGCGAAAAGCATTGGCATGTAGCCTGCTTCTTATAGGAGCGCATGCTTTGGTCCGCAATACGTACGATGGTGGCGGTTGCGGTCTTCGCAATGGCTTTGCCTTCGGCGTCTTTCGGAGGACGAGCCCCAAAAGCAAACGTTCAAAAGAGAAAAGAAAAAACTCGGACGAAATGGAATGCCGTCCGCCGCGGTCTTCTTAAACACCCAACCAAGTGGTACCGGGAAGTTGCTGTAGAGCTCAACCGCGACAAAAATTTCGTCACTGCGCATGGAAAGATCACGTCTAATTCCATTAGGTACCTAATCGCCGAACATTCTACCCAAAGGCAAGTTACCAAGGAGCGGGACAAGCAACTCGCAAAGGAGTTAAGTAAGGAATGGCGGAAACTTGGCGACGATCAGACGATCGGGCAGCTCATTGAGGCTTCTAGAAGCCGATACACGCGCTTGAACGAAAAAGGCTTTAGGCAGTTAAGGCAACAGCATCCAAAGGAACTCGGGCATTGGGGTAGTGACCGAAACACCCTTCTTTCTCGGCTCGAGCGCGGGAAGAAGAAGGGGCAAAAAACCGTTCGAGATCTTATTCACGATACTGCCCTTCGTCATCCAACACTGTCCGACGCAAAGATTGCCGCAAAGGTTTCCAAACTGCTTCCTGAGAAGATAACTGGTCGTTGGCTTAAGCGAAACAAACTACTTCCAAGCAACGGCGAGCGCGAAATGGCGCTAGACGCACACATCCTGAAAGTTTTCTCTTCGAAGAGCAGGTTAACGGGCACGTTCGAAGAAAGATTCTCTCTGTTGCGCGCGAATTATCCAGGGATCACTCGTAAACGGTTGATAGAGAGTGTTGTTCGATCGGAGAAACTTCAGGGCGCGGTGGCACGATGGACTGTTGGTAGAGAGCAAAGAGCCAGCGTAGACAAATTATCTCGAAAGCAAGCCCTCGAGATTGATCTCCCGGCTCCAACATTGCTTCGATTGTTAACCCCAGAATCAAAAGGTGTTTTGACGTGGATCGAGAAGTTTCACGAACTTCAAAACAGTGTGGGCGATGGTGGAGGCACAATCAATTTAGCGGCAATTAAGACCGCTTCCGCCCCATTGCGGCTGGTGGCAAACGAGCTTTACAAATCTCTAGGAAACAAACACATAAAAGTAAGTGAGCTAGGGAAAGTGCTTCCCGCTATCCTCGTCAAAGTCGCGAGCCCAAGGCAGGGAGAGCGTACTAGTACGCAGAAAGGCATTTATATGTCTTTGGCTCTCGATGCAGTCTCCGAATTGTCACGCCTTTACCAGGAAGAAGTTTTGGATAGTGGGCGGAGCGAAAGTGACTTCTCCAAAAAGCACAAGGTGACCCAGCTTTGGACTTCGCTGCGGAAGATAAAGGGGGCCTTCCCTGCGCGTGTAACCTGGCCGGTTTCTTCGAACCGGCTTAGTCATATTGCAAAAATTTACCAAAAGACAATGGACGGAGAGCAAGGCGTAAAGATGTTTTACGCCGAGTCGAAATTAACAAATGCCACTCTCCTTGCGTTGCAGATTTCCCACCCGCAGCTCTTCCCTCGACGTTCGGGTACTCCTGACAATAAAGGGTTTGCCCCCAAGATGAAGCAAGCGGGACATTATCGGCAAATTGCCACTACGGTATCCAAGGCGCACAGGAGTGATCGAAGGGCTGCTCGTGGGATAGGTCGGTTTGTCAAAAAAGTGTTCGAAACCGACATTCTTGCGACAAGGGCCGACAGCATTGAGTTCTTTAATGACGACCCAGAGGCAGTGGCGGAGTACGGAGAAATGACACTCGTCCGCTATATGAGTCTTCGGCAACGGTTTCCCAAAGATTTTCCAAGTGCGCCTACACCCGCTCAGCAGAAACGCTCGCTGGCCAAGGAGGTCAAACAGCTGCTCAAAGAGAACCCAGAATTGCGTGGTAGGCCCACTGAGGTTTTCCGAGAAATGCGGCGCCGACACCCACGGTTTGGGAATGTTAGACTTTACAAGCTTGGGGTAGACTGGGGCAAAGGGACGCGCGCTGTACCTCGAGCACCCAAAAAAAACAACTTGCCTAGGGGCGTGGGAAGAAGCAAACCAATGCGTGAGCTGTATAGGCTTACGTATGAATTGTTACCGCCGGGAAGCACCGGCAGAGACGTTGCCCGGGCTTTCAACAGGTTGCTCGCAGAACGAGGTCTAGAGACCTACAAAACAGAGCATCTTCCAGAACTGGGAAGTCACGTAGAGTCTCATTTTCAAACCATCGCTGAGATTCTTGCTGAGTACGCGACGGCGGCTCCAAAAGGGCAAGAGCTTTCGGAAATTGTTGCGAAAATAGAAGCCGATTACCCTTCCCTGCGCGGCAAAAAAACGTACAAGATTGTCAACCTTGCCGCGGCGCTTAAACGCTTCACAGAGAACCCCGACGGTTATCCCGGACTAAAGGGTTTTGTCCGGAAAAGCAAACTACGCATACGAGGTCGAGGTCGCACAGCAGAGGTCCCACGCTATCTCGGAGGCTGGGATCCGCACCGGGCTGTTATTAACAATCCTGCAAAAGCCAAAAGCCTAGCACTCGCGTCGCAGTACGCACGTATACCCTTCAAGCTTCCGTTGGTCGACAAAGTCCTCGAGCGATCGAAAAAACACAGCTTGCATGGAAGAATAAACCTTCTTTGGATAGGCCATCTTCTCGCAACGAGCTACCCGTTAGCTTTGGCTCTTCGAGAAGCCGGTGTTTCCCGTGGAGATTTTCAAATCGTCGGAACGCCCTACGGCAGCAACCCAGCCGTGGTTGAATCACTGCGGGAAATGGGCTTCGAAATTCGGGTTCCAACGTTGGATCCCGCCGCTTATGAGAAACAAGTTGAGTTGGCACTAAATGAGATGGTGAAGCGACACAGGGAAAACCAAAAAACCATACTTGTCATGGACGACGGCGGTTTGGTAGCTAGATTGTTGGCAAAACATCCTAAGCGCTATCGATCCATCTCTGGAAATATCAAGATTGTAGAACAGACAACAAGGGGAATTACCGAGGCAGAAACCGCAGGCGTAGCTCATCCAATTGTAGATGTAGCCCGTTCCCAGTCGAAGAAACGCGAGGCCAAGTACATTGGTCCCGCGGTCGCCAGGAAAGTCAGCCAGGCTCTTTCTCGCTATGGGAAGCAGGTAGCCAAAAAGAACGCGGTAATCATGGGCGGCGGCGGATGGGTGGGAAGGCATGTTGCGGAAGCTCTGCGAGACGCTGGTGCCAAGGTAACAGTTGTAGAAACAAGCTCAGTCCGGCGAGCAGCCATGAAGCGACGCGGGTTTGATGTCGTGAGCGACTCAGGCAAACGGTCAGCTTTGAAAAAAGCAGATATCGTTATCGGAGCTTCGGGAAAGCAGTCTCTCTCTTATGCGGACCTCCAGGGGCTCAAAGACGGAGTTGCCATTGCATCCGCATCTTCCAAGAGGCTTGAATTTGAGATGGATACGCTTTCCAAACACGCAAAGCGGAAAACCGTTGCGTCATCTAACCCGCTGGTCCGGCTACCCAGCGCAGAATACCAACTTGGTGGCAAAAGTATCCTTGCCATTGGCGACGGTTGGCCCGTCAACTTTGACGGTGATGTAGAAGATATCAATCCAGAGGAGATTCAGCTGACGAGAGCGGTTATGCTGCTCGGCCTGTTTCAGGCAGCGAGTATCCATACAAGTTTTCACGGGACTAGCCGCATCCACGCCCTCGATTCAGAGAGCGATACTTGGCTGTCTGAACAGCACAAGAAACAAATGCGACGCTACCGAGCTAATTCTCAGCCTGATCCGGCCGACTACAGGCGAGTGATTACGGATGTGCTCGAGTCCATTAACCTAGGCGAGTGAGGCTCGCGGCCATTGTAGATACGCGCAGCAAACGCGTTTTCTTCCCAGTATTTTCCCCGTAACCATAAAAATACCTACACGTAGTTATTGTGGAGACATGTGGACCCGAAGTGGGTATTGGACCCCCTTCTAAACAGGGGTAACGCGCCGAAATCTCAACACTTCAAGGTGGCACGAACCTTGAGTATGTAAGAGGCAAATGCGTGGGCTACCAATCATCCTTCTCGTGCTTTCAGCGTGTACTTTTGGCGGTCGGGACGAGCCCGCACCAGAGCCTCAGCCTGAACCCTGCGAAGACGGTACCGCTCCACCGTGCCGAGACGTAGAACCACCCGGCCTTACCGACCCTTTGCTTGAAACTGGCGTCGGGCGCCTCGCTGGCCAAGCGCTTGCCGGCGATCGGAACGGCGATCGCAGCGTTGCTAGCTTTGACGACCCCGTTAATGTTTTGGTTCTGCCCGACGGCGATGTGCTTGTAGCAGACTTCAATAACAACCAGCTTCGACGGGTGAGCCCTACCGGTGAAGTTACATCCCTCACGGAAACCGCAATAGAAGGCTTTAACCGTCCATTCGGTATGGTTCTTATGCCCGACGGTACTCTCTTTATCCAAACCGATTTCAACCGAACCGGAGATCAGGGTCCAGACAATGGCGCCATCTGGTCCCTGAACCTAGACGGCGAAACCGCTCTTGTGGCTAATAATACGGGCCGACTTAGAGGAATGGTTCCACTAGAGGATGGTCGACTGTTTGTAACGGATTACCTAAACCACTACGTGGGAATTTTCGATCCAACCAGCGGCGCTATCACTCCCTTGGCGGGTGTGAGAGGCGAAGGCGGGTTCGCAGACGGAGCTGGCGATGTAGCTCGGTTCAACACTCCTTACGATGTGATTCAATTACCGGATGGTGATTTCTTGATCGCCGATTTTGACAACCACTGTCTCCGGCGCGTCACTCTTGAAGGCGTTGTTTCCACCTACTCTGGTGTTTGCGGGACCGACGGCGACGCAGTTGGAACGCTCGAGGAAGCTCGGTACTTCCGTCCGCAGGGCTTGGCCATTGACAATTCCGAGACGATCTACGTTACCGACATCGATAACTACAAGATTCGACGAATTCGAGACGGCCAAGTAACAACTATCGCAGGTGATGGAATGCCTGGTTTTGTCGATGGACCACCTCTAGAAGCGAGGTTCTTTGGGCTTGAGGGCCTTGACGTGACCCCAGACGGTTCCATTCTCTATGTCGCAGACGGCGACCGTGGTCTGGGAGAGCCCTTTCACAGGGTGCGTCGTATCGTCATCGAGGAAGACGAGGCAGGCGCCGGTGACGCTGGCGATGCAGGTGACGACGGTGACGACGGAGCTCCTCCTCCCGGGGCTTGACACCTGAACGTCCGTTCCGTAGCCTCGCCGTTTCATGGCAGGCCGAACTGATAGCCGAGAACCGGACGCGATAGAAGTTAAGGGCGCGCGGGAACACAACCTCAATGTAGACCTGCTCAAGATCCCCAAGCGAAAGCTGGTTGTGGTCACTGGCGTTTCTGGTTCGGGAAAGTCCTCTATGGCGTTCGACACGTTGTATGCCGAGGGTCAACGACGTTACGTCGAATCACTGTCCGCCTATGCTCGGCAGTTTCTCGGGCAAATGGAAAAGCCCAAGTACGAGCACATTCGCGGCTTGAGTCCAACCATAGCAATTCAGCAAAAATCTGCCTCGTCCAACCCGCGCTCAACCGTGGGAACCGTCACGGAAATCTACGACTACCTAAGGGTTCTCTACGCGCGAATTGGTGAGCAGCGCTGTCACCAGTGTGGTGGCCCCGTCAGTGCGCGCTCTTCCGATGAAATCATCAGAGAGCTCCGCAGGCTTGACGAGGGGACCAAGATCACCCTGCTTGCGCCGAAAGCAGAAAACCGCAAAGGCGAATTCCGTGATGTGCTCGGGGACGCCAGGAAGGCCGGCTTTGTTCGAGCACGTATAGACGGCATGATCGTTCGGTTGGAAGATGTTGAAGCGCTAGAGAAACAGAAAAAGCACACCATTGAGCTTGTGGTTGATCGCTTAACCATTAAAGCCAAGGACAAATCGCGTCTCGCAGATTCTGTGGAAACCACCCTCCGCGAGGGCAAGGGAAAGATTGTTGTGACGGTCCAAGGGGAGCGGACCTCACGTTCCTACTCACAGGACAACGCTTGCCCTTCTTGTGGAATCGGTTTCCCTGAGCTGGCGCCTCAATCTTTTTCTTTTAACTCGCCTCTTGGAATGTGTGTGAGCTGCAATGGCCTTGGCGAGAAAATGCAGATCGATCCCGAGCTCGTCGTTCCCAACACCAACTTGAGCATACGCGATGGGGCTATCGCTTCTTGGGGCGAATCCGTAGCGAAGGACAGTGGGTGGACCGCCAATATCGCTCACGCTCTTGCCAAGAAGTACAAGATTGATCTCGACAAACCATGGAAAAAACTGACCAAGAAACAGAGAGAAATCCTCCTCCATGGCAGCAAGGATGGAGCAAGGCTAAAGGTGAAATGGGCAGGAGAACATTCCCAAGGATCCTGGGCTATGCAGTTCGAGGGAATCCTGGCACAACTGGAGCGTCGGTACCGAGAAACATCGAGTGACCGCGCGCGGCGACATTACGAAGCGTACTTTAGGGCGATTGCCTGCGTTGAGTGCCATGGCAGCCGGCTGCGTCCAGAATCGCGGGCGGTGATTATCGCGAAAAAACCCATCATCGACGTGACAGCCATGACTGTCCGACAAGCTTTTCAACATTTTGATAAAATGAGTCTGCGCGGAGCCAAGGCAAAGATCGCCACTGAAGTCCTCAAAGAAATTCGGGCACGGTTATCATTCCTTTTGGACGTTGGTTTAGATTACCTGACCCTGGATCGAAGCGCAGCAACTCTCTCAGGTGGCGAAGCTCAAAGAATACGCTTGGCATCTCAGTTAGGCTCTGAGCTTAGCGGCGTCCTCTATGTTTTGGATGAGCCCAGCATTGGTCTCCATCAACGAGACAACGAGCGCCTTATTGAAACACTCCGGCGTCTCCGAGATTTGGGGAATTCTGTTTTAGTGGTTGAGCACGATGAAGCGACCATGGAAGCAGCGGACCATATTATCGACTTTGGCCCAGGTGCAGGGAAACACGGCGGTCAGGTGGTTGGCCAAGGGACACCGACTGCACTCAAAAAGGTAAAAAAGTCTCTCACTGGTCAATACCTTGCCGGCAAAGCTGAAATTGCGCTGCCCAAAACTAGGCGTAAGCCCAAGGGCGTCATTTCTCTAAAAGGTGCGAGCTCCAACAACCTCCAAAACGTGGACGTAGAAATCCCTTTAGGGCTTTTGGTTTCCGTCACCGGCGTTTCGGGAGCTGGGAAGTCCTCTCTCATCAACGGAACCCTGCACCCGGCCCTACGGCGCCAGTTGCTGAAGACCTCAGAGCCCGTCGGAGCTCATAAGACCCTTGAAGGGCTGGATCAGCTAGACAAAGTTGTTGTCATTGACCAGAAGCCCATCGGTCGAACACCGAGGTCGAACCCGGCTACATACACCAAGTGTTTCGATCATGTTCGTCAGCTTTTTTCTTCTACTTCTGAGGCCAAGGCTTTTGGCTACAAGCCCGGGCGTTTTTCTTTCAACGTCTCGGCGAAGCAAGGGGGTGGTCGATGTGAAGCATGCGAAGGAGCCGGTGTCAAAGAAGTGGAGATGCACTTTTTGCCTAATGTTTTTGTGACCTGCGAAATCTGCCGCGGCAAAAGGTATAACGACGCAACCCTCCGGGTGACTTTCAAGGGGCACACCATTGCCGATGTCTTGGCTATGCCCATTGAGGAAGCCCTGAAGGTCTTTGCGAATCACAAACAGCTTGCCAAGATTTTACAGACTCTCGTTGACGTCGGCCTCGGTTATATCTCGCTGGGTCAATCAGCGACGACTCTGTCTGGTGGAGAGGCTCAGCGCGTCAAGTTGGCCCGTGAACTTGCGCGACGGCAGACGGGGAAGACCATTTACCTCTTAGACGAGCCAACCACTGGGCTTCATTTTGCTGACGTACGGCGCCTTCTAGAAGTGCTTCACCGACTTGTCGAGAGCGGGAACACCGTGGTTGTGATTGAGCACAATCTCGATGTCATCAAAACCTCCGACCATGTCGTCGATCTTGGTCCAGAGGGCGGGTCTAGAGGCGGCAAGATCATCGCCGTCGGAACGCCGGAGCAAGTAAGCAAGGTCAAAGGCTCTTACACCGGCAAGTTCCTCCGCCCTCTTCTCGTGAGAAAAACGAATCGTCCGAAAGCAAAAAGCAAAAGCATCAAGGCAAGAGTTTAAAAAAAACTTCACGTAGTCATGGAAACCACTTGCAGTGGGAGCTGCGAAGTGTATTTCTTGTAACTTGATTGAAGTCAACGGAATCGCTCACACTGTACTTTCAGTAACCAACGTAGTTACGTCTCGAAAATTCTATGAACCGCTGCTTACCTTTCTAGGAATGAAAAAGGTCGCTGACGGGGAGACTGGTTTCTATTTTGTTGGCGGCCGCACAGCTATAGGTGTCATGGCATGCGCCCCCGAGCATCAAAGTGCAGGGTTCGACCAGCAGAGAGTCGGTCTACATCACTTGTGTTTTCGCGCCAAATCTCGAGCTGACGTGGATGCGGTGTACGAATACTTGAAAGAAAAACAAACCACCATAATACAGCCGGCTCAAGATGGCGAGTGGGCTCCTGGTTACTACTCCGTCTTATTCGAAGATCCGGACCAAATTCGCCTCGAAGTTAATTTCGTGCCTGGAAAGGGGCTTCTAGGGGAAGACGTCACGTTCAAGCCTGCCGGTTATAAAGGTTGGAAACCTGTGTAGAATATCTATGCTGATCTCAGCCAGGCTTGGTCACTATTTGGATTTCACTACGAAGCGTGCGGTGGACAGGGCAAAGATCGGCGATATCGATCAGACGCGCACGCTGGGCTTCTGTGAGGTTGCCGGTCACTTTGACTGTTCGCACAATTTCGTCGACTTTCCCGGTTTTGGTTTCACACTCATCGCAGTCCTTCGCATGAATCTTCTGATGAGAGAGAGCGATATCTACCTGTTCAAGATCGATTTTCTTTCGGTCCGCGTACATACGTAACGTTATGGCGGTGCAAGTGCCCAACGCTGCCAAGAGGAAATCATAGGGCGATGGGCCCTTGTCTTCCCCACCCAGGGTGGCCGGTTCATCGGACAGAATATGATGCTTCCCTGTTACGACATCGGTAAGGTATTTCGTCTTGCCAATGCGTACCGAGACATGACCTTCTGTGGGTTGGGGGGTTGTGTTGATGTACCGTTTTGCCCAGCAAGAAATCACGGTGGCCGCATAGTCGGCGTCGGCCTTGTTGCTGAGTAAATGGTCGGCCGTATCCAAGGACAAAAAACTTTTCGGATGCTTTGCCGATTCGTATAAACGTTTGGCGTTGTCAATGCCAACGATCTTGTCGCCAGGAGCATGGCAAACCAAAACAGCTCGACCGAGCGAACCTATGCGGTCTGTAAGAGAATTCTCCTCGAGGTCGACGACAAAGTCTTTGCTGATTTCGAAGGTTCGCCCTGCGATGTCAACTAGCGCGCATCCTTTTGCGTCGATCTCACTTCGCTTGCCTGCAAAGAGGTGGGTCACATGAGCCGGATCTGCGGGCGCTCCAAGGGTAGCCACGGCTCGGCATTCGGGCACTTCTCCCGCAACCGAAAGCACTGCTGCCCCGCCAAGGCTGTGCCCCACCAGCAGCTCGGGCGGAAAACCCCGCCCACGCAAGTACTCGGCTGCCGCGAGCAGGTCGGATCGGTTATTGGAAAACGTGCTTTCGGCGAACTGGCCTTCGCTATTTCCAAGCCCCGTGAAATCGAAACGCAGGACGTTCAGTCCGAGTTCTGCAAGAGCCCTGCTGATCGTTACCGCAGCCCGAATATCTTTAGAGCAAGTGAAGCAATGGGCAAACAAAACTCCTGCCCCACCCTTTTGTGCGGATTTGTGGAATCTGCCAGCCAGCGTTCCCTGAGGTCCCGGAAAACTGATTCGTTCTTCGTCCATACCGGAGGGTACCCTTCCATCTTGGAGGATGCTAGAACCCGTCATGGCTGAGCTCTACCTTAACGTACGCACTCAAAAATCCAATCAGAGCCTCGACGGAACGCCAATCAAGGTCCCAGGAGACGCGCGCGCCGCGGCGAAGTTTGGGGATTCAATTAATCTGACGGTTGAAGTTCCGGGTACCAGCATGACGGAAACTCGCTATGTCGTAGATCAGGCAGTACGAAAAATTGCATCGGCGACTAAACTGTCTAGTGGTCGTTTGTCGGCAGAGGTGGACGAAGTAGCACTGCCGATAGGCCTTGACCTCTTCAACAGATTCAATGGCAAGGTGACCCTCTCTTCGCCGGCGTATGCTGAGTCGCTGGAGAAGGTTGGGAAATACGAAAGCTTGTATCGATCTTGGGTGAATCAAGATCCTACGGAGCGGACCAGTATCGCCATTTGTGACGATGTGGTTGCGTGGGGAAAAGATCAGCCAGTGGATGTCGAGGTTCTAGGAGAAAAAGAAATCAACCAAAAAGGACTTCGCCTCCTCGAGGCAGTGGGAGGAGCAAGCGATATATCGCCTCCCCGGCTGGTGCTAGCACACTACAAAGGAAAGGGGAAAACGGATGCCCCGTTGGCCCTGGTTGGCAAGGGTGTCACCTTCGATAGCGGTGGCCTCAACGTGAAGCCTTATGAATCGTTTGTATCTATGATGAAGAATGACATGGGTGGCTCGGCACTTGCCTACTCACTGTTCAAGGCGCTTGTTGAATCGCATCACCCCGACCCGTTGCTGTTGGTGATTCCAACCTGCGAGAATGCGATTGGTTCGCGATCCATGCGACCGGGTGCGCTGGTAAAAAGTTTTGCCGGGCCCACGGTGCGTATCGATCACACGGACGCAGAGGGACGTCTGATACTGGCAGACGGGATTGCCTATGCCGATAAGAAGTACAATCCAAGCGCCATGATGTGTTTTGCAACCCTCACAACGTCGGCGCTAATTTCCTACGGCCCCTATGCAACACCCGTCCACTTTGCTGATTCTGCACAGAAAGAGAAACTCGAGCGGGCTAGCAAAGAGATGGGAGAAGACATGCACTTTTTTCCAAAACGAATCTGGCACGAAATGGCAAATCGGGACCAAGAAGCGGACATTCGCAACACCGCTAGACTAAACGGCCACGCTGCAAGAGGCGCTGGCTCGCGAAACGCTGCCCACTTTCTTCTCGCATTTACCAAGAAACCACTGCTGCATTTCGACATCTTTGCCTCTACCTGGAACTGGGCAGGCGACGCTCCTGGATGCGGCTACGGCGCGACAGGCGCCCCTCTCCGAACCCTTCTCCGCTACTTCAACGTCAGCTAGCGAGTTTCCGATAACGGGAAGGACAACTTCGCAAAACGGAGTTTCCGATAACGGGAAGGACAACTTCGCAAAACGGAGTTTCCGATAACGGGAAGGACAACTTCGCAAAACGGAGTTTCCGATAACGGAAAGGACAACTTCGCTACGCGAAGTTTTCGATGAAGGTAAGAACAACTTCGCTACGCGAAGTTTTCGAAAAAAGCCGTTACCAACTAGACTTGGTCACACCGGGAAGGTCACCACGGAGTGCCGCTTCACGGAACGCGAGACGCGACATGCCAAACTTGCGGATGTAAGCGCGAGGGCGTCCAGAGATAACGCAGCGGTTTGTGACTCTGGTGGCAGAAGAGTCTCTCGGCAGGGCTCGCAATTTCGTATAAGCATCAGCACGCTCATCGTCAGTGCTTTTCACCGACTTGATGATTGCTTTTAAGGAAGCACGCTTAGCTGCGTACTTATCTACAAGCTTCTGCTTTTCTCGGTTGCGTAAAATCTTGCCTAGCTTTGCCACGGCCCATAACTATCACAACCCAGCAGAAAGCTTCAAGAATACATCGCGTCAAGAGATAGGGAATCGCGCATTTTCGAACGAAGGCAAACCGAAGTAGCCATGGAACGCGGCCTGTCCCACCATTGATTACAATGACTTACGTTGCACAGGAAACGGCACAATATTCGCAACTTAGATGACCATGGCAGTAGCGAATCGTTTTTTGGTAGCAGTGATGTTGGGCAGTCTGGCGGCAGTTGGATGCTCTGCAGAGAACCCCAATTTGAGTGAGCCAACCGTACCCGGCCCAGACAGCTCTAAGCCGGATGACCCGGTAGGAAAACCATTCGTCTCAATCCCTAGTTTCACTCCGCTAACAAAATGGCACAGCGTCCCCATCGTTGGAGTCGGTACTCCTGGCGCGACGCTTGTCTACGAATCGCCCGCCGGAGGGCTGCGAACTGCGGCCATAGGATCCAGCGGTGATTTCTGTATCGATATTCCCTTGCAAGCAAGCGCTGCAGGCACCGCAGAGGCAGACAATGAAACAGAGGTGCCGAATGAGATCTTTTTACACACGGTCCTAGGAAACCAGGAGTCCAATCGGGTGAGCATTGTCGTAACTCAGAAAGGTACCCCGCCCACGCCGAGTGACACGCTTGGACCAGACCCCTCCTCTCACAATGTTGCAGAGGGCACC
>CAYPIX010000075.1:0-18770 GCA_964410875.1 uncultured Kofleriaceae bacterium | reverse complement strand
TGAAGCGATTGCGTCTATGCCAAAGTGCCGAGGCGAGCCTATAGCGATCACGTTGTTGATGGTGTGGTTCCAACCTTGGGCTGCACCACTCGGGGCGACCGCGTGAGTACAAGAAGAGAAGCCTACTGAAACACTCCTGCCTTCAACGGTTCGGCTCGCCGGAAGCAATCCGTAGCATGAGGCAAAAACCATAGCCAAAGCAGTGAGAGATAGCGCTTTCCACACCCTTTATTGGTATCACGCTGCTACGCGAAGGGCAGGACGCCGGAAGCTAAAAAAGCTACTTGTGCCGGTAGGTAATGAAACCGCGTGTCGGATCGTAGGGCGAAACCGCTACTGTTACGCGATCGCCGAGTACTACTCGAATTCGGTGCCGCATCAGTCGCTTCTTCAACCGAGCAATCACCTTGTGACCGTTGCAGTCAATTCGGTACATACCATTGGCCACTTCCGTGACCAGCCCGTCCATCTCAATGAGGTCTTCTCTTGCCATACGCTGGTTTCGAAAGTGAGATACCATCAATTTGCCTCGTTCTCCAAACGGCAAGCCGCCATTCACGAGATATTGCTGGGGCCAGTGCGGTGAACTTTCGATAATCCTTGGGTTTCTGTCCCAATTGCCTCGAGAAGCTCTATGCTCGAGGACCATTGCTTACTGAAGTAGAAGCCGGTGACTACAATATCCGAGGAGTCTCCCTTGGAGGAATCTACACCTCGCTCCACGTTCCCCAACTTCACAGTCTCTTTGACGTCGGTATGGCTCTCCGCACCACAGCCGGTGTACGCCACCTATTTCTAAGTCATGCACACGCAGACCACTCGGGCGCCATTATCAGCCTCCTCGGGCTCCGTGGACTCTTGGGAAACCCTCCCCCGCTGAAGCTCTACCTACCCAGTGAAGTAGCGGCCCCTCTCTCAGAGCTTATTGCAAATTGGAGCAAACTCCAACGCTACCCGTTCCCCCTGAATGTAACGCCTATGGAACCGGGCGACGAGGTCCCAATTGGCGGCAATCTTATCGCACGCGCCTTTCGAACCTATCACCCAGTGCCGTCCCTCGGTTACGAGTTTGTTCGGAAAGTCACAAAGCTCAAGGATGAGTTCCGCAGCCTTGAGGGCAAAGAAATCGAGCGACGCAAAAGAGCCGGAGAAGATATCTTTTACGAGCAAACTCGTTCCGAGTTCGCCTACGCGACCGACACGCTGATATCAGTTCTCGACCACGAACCTCAACTCTACGAAACAGAAGTCTTGGTCATGGAATGCACATTCCTTGACGAAAAAAAGACACTCAAAGACGCGCGCGCTGGCTGCCATATACATCTCGATGAGATATTGGAGAGGGCCGATAAGTTCAAGAATAAGCACTTAGTGCTGATGCACTTCTCGCAGCTCTATCAACCGTCAGACGTACTCGAAATTTTAGATGCACGTTGTCCGGAATCATTGAGAAAAAAGATCGTACCCTTCGCGCCGAAGTCATATTGGCCGGGTTGAGTACACAAGAGATAGATTGTTTGCCGGCATTTTAGTCAGCCTAGTGCGAGTCATACCGACTCGAGTGGCAAGTTCATCCACTACGTGAAGCCAACGAATTCCCCATGATGGATCACGAAGTCGAAGGGATTCATCGAATGCAGTGTTGCTTGGCGCAGTATCCTCCCCTTCAACGAAATATGGACCGTAGAGAATAAGGGAGCCGTTTTCGGGAAGGACCAAAGACGATTCCGCAAAGAGGTCCTCAGTGCACTCCCAAGGGGAAATGTGAATCATGTTTGTACAGACCACCGCGTCCACTTTTTCAATACCCCACGGCCGCGCGCGTACATCAAGATGCCTTGCCGGCAACAAGTTCTCACGTTGCGCTTCCTCTTGCCACGCGTTGATGCTGGCAAGGGAACTGGGATTCCCATCGGTGGGAATCCACTCCAACTCGGGAAAGTTGCCGGCGAAATAGGCGGCATGCTCACCCGTTCCAGCCGCAATTTCGAGCACCCGCCCTCGAGCTGGCAGAACCTCTCGCAGTACAGCAAGAATATATTCTCTATTTCTGAGGGTCGCCGGTGCGTGTTGTTTCACGCGACTATCATGTAGGTAAACTTGCTAAAAGCAAAAGCATAAGTAGGTTGCTATCCCTGCGATACAACCAGAAGCAGCCACAAGAGACTCACGAAGTTCCGGCTCTTTACGAATGCCAGCGCTGGCTACTAGCGCTAGAACACCAGCCAACAGGACGGCGAGAAAACCGTTTGCGCCGCCCAGTGAGACAACAACACCCGCACCAATAACGCTCGCGATGGCAAAAGACATCCACCTGGGCGGGTTTCCGAGCTGAATATCTCTTCTCCAGTCCACACTGAGGTCGGCAAGTAGGCAAGACCAGCGAGCTACCAAGTGCGCGCAAACAAGGACCCCAAGCCACTGGTCTGAAGGCAAAGACAGAAGCGCAGCGAAAGGCAGGAAAAACGAAATAATCAGAGCCGCTGGCCCCGACAGATAAGAAACCGCCCTATCGTCTTCTTTCAAAAACCACCGGCCCGCCCCCTCGACGCTCCGAGCCAAACCCACTTCAAAGTATCCAGCACTCAGGAGGAAACTGAGGACAATGGCCACCGCCGCAGCGGCAGGGGTTCCCCCATAGTTTCCAAAAACCGTTGCAACTCCTCCGGCCAAGGCTCCAATCCCAAGACCAACCAAGAGAAGCCAAGGGCGGGCCCGATGGACGTCCTCCGCGCTTGGCTGGAGCTCCACAGCCAACGGCAACCGGCTCTGAAGCCGATAGGCGACAAATACGGGATATGCCGGACCTGTCCGCCGAATCCATTCGTCACGTAAATGCGCGACCACAACGCCATCATATCGACATGGTCGTTCAAAATCCAAACTGTCAATACATTCAAGCAGATAGATTTCATTGAAAAAACCGTGAGCATGTCTTTAGTTGTATGTCATTGTAGTCATGAGGCTTACTCACAGTTTTTTGGATTTTTCTGTGCTCGATAACCGGCTCCCCAAACATGCAACCGCTCGTCGATCCCGCGACTCTTTTCGCTGCATCGCCTGCAAGAAGATGGCGACGACCACAGAACACGGAAATTGCCCCAGCTGCGGCAAAGAGGCACCAAGTCTACAGAAATTTCAGAGCGTTCCCGAGCCAAGGGTTTGGAACCGAACTGCAATCGCAGTCCAAAAGACGAATGTGACCCCATATTTCGCTTCGTGGACCCAAATTTTCACCGTGGTTTTCACCTCAACGCTTATCGTCTTGGGAATCGCCGCCCTCTAGCCGAATTAATGTCGTCGCTTCAGTGCTGCCCGCGCAGCGCTTCTTTGATATGAGTATCTCGATTTAGGAGAACCATATGAGTGATGATTTTCTTGGCGTTCGAAAAAAGGCCCTTGTCGATGCGTTTTTCCACCGTAAAGACATGGAGAAGCTAGACAAGCTTCGCAGTGAACTCGAACGAAAAAAGACTCTTGACGAAATTCGAAGCGCTGCATGGATAGACGACGACGTCGTTCTCGAAGGTTTATTCGACCAGGGACTCACTGGAGAGACAGTAGCGGCTCTCGCACTGGTTCCGCTGGTTCACGTCGCCTGGGCCGACGGGCGGATACAACCAAAAGAACGCGAAGCAATTATGTCTGCCGCTTCGAAGAAAGGAATTGTCCCGGAGTCTGCGGCAGCAGCGCTCCTAACAGATTGGCTTTCCGAAGGTGAGCCCGACCATTTGTTCGATACTTGGGTCAACTACACTGAATCTCTCATGGCCACCCTTGATCCATCTGTGCGTGAGGCGTTGGCGACACAAATTACGGGATTCGCGCGTAAGACGGCAGAGGCAGCTGGTGGGTTCCTAGGAATTGGCTCCATTACAAAGTCCGAAACAAATGCACTCGCGCAGATCGAAGCTGCGTTCAAGGCAAACTAAACAAGAGATGAGCCTTGACCGAAGTCTGGGCTGAAATTGACCTTCGAGTACCCGGGGAAACTGGAGAAGGAGCTCGGACTAAGGTCGCGGGCATGCCGCCCTTTATTCGCCAACTGAAACAAGCCCAGAAGCTGGGTTGGGCGGGCGCACGTCTACTTGCTACCAACAAAGAGTCTGCTTGGATCCTGGAAACTCTCAACGCTTTTCCTTCGGCTCCAGGTTTCGTAATTGAGACCGATCTTGGCGATCTAGCCGTACCAAATGCCAGTGGTCCAGGGGTTCACACTGAGCAGCGCCGACCAGTCCACCTAGATGGTCGAGGTCTCTATTCAAATGAAGTTCTTCGAAGCGCTAGTTCGGACGGCCAGGCTGCCAAACCTGGCTGCCTGGTTCACGGAAAGAAAGACGTGACCCGCGCGGAGTCCTGGCTCCTGGCGGAAACACGCAAACCTCTCCGCCTCGACGGAGCGCTTGCATTTTTCGTATTGCGGCCTTTGTCTCGACTGCTGACACGCCCCCTATTGAGAACCCCAATCTCGGCGAACCTGATCACTGCTGTAGCCATGATAACCGGATTAGTTGGAGCATATTTCGTTGGTTTCTCAACAACCAATTACGCTTTTGTAATTGCAGGGTGCCTGTATTTTTCCACCGGAGTTCTCGATTGTGTTGACGGTGAGCTAGCGCGTTTACGTTATGAAAGCTCGCGCCTTGGCGAGTGGCTCGACAGCATGACCGACGAAACGACGACGATGAGCATGCTGTTGGGTCTCGGTGTTTACTTTTTCCGCGCCGACCACCTCACCCAAGCCGTCGCAATCTGGGCCAGCGCTGGCATCGGACTCATTACTCTGTATTTCATTTACAGAGAGCTTGTTCGTCGAAAACTACCCATAGATACGGCTGTTTTTCCTTGGTTTTTTTGGGAGTCCTACCCTGATGCCGCCAACGAGAAAAGCTTGTTCGCTCGATTCGTCGACGCGATGGGATATCTCACTAGACGAGATGTAAACGTAACCGTCATCGCGGTACTTCTATGTTTCTCGTACCCTCTTCCAGCTGCGGCGTTAATAGCAGGTGGTTATCTCTTCTTTTTTATATTAACGGTTCTTCACTTCTTCGTATCAAACCGAAGCAACAAGGCCGATTCAGTCTCGCAGTGAGTGCATATACTGAAACGCTGAATAATAGGAAAGCAACAATCCAAAGATCATCCCTGTATAGCCTATGTAACGCCACTCGTTAGCCTGAACGAACTTGGAATCGAGCAAAGCGAACGCGAGCATGCCGTACACGATAGCGTGTGTTTTTGCTTTACCAAAAATAGAAGAGCCAATCTCAACGCCACGGGAAGCGGCAAGTTCTCGAATCCCGCAAACCACAAATTCACGCAAGAAATAAAGAAGCGCGAACATCGGATGAAACAAACCGCGGTTGCAAAAAATAAAGAATAACGCGCCTTCGAAAAACAAATCTCCTACTCGGTCTAACACTGCGCCGAGACGAGTTACCTGCCCCAACTTGCGAGCTACAGGCCCGTCAATCAGGTCGGTAATGCCGGCCAATGCTCCAAGCCCGATAGCTACAGCGTATTGCCCCGACAAATAAAGAGAGCTGCCCACCAAGACTAAACTCAGCCTAGCAAACGACAAACCGTTTGGGACGGTGAGCAACCGCTGCATTGGGGCAACCATACCGGATGCATCATGCTATCGCGACTGCCTGGGCACAACCGTCAACTGCGGTCGTTGCAGCCAGGGGGCTCCTATGCGAACGTTCGGCAATGCTCACTTTGCGTCTTCTTTGCTTCTTCCTAGTCGCATACGCCTCCGGCTGTAGCGAAAAAGTAAAGCAACAGGAAAAGCCGTCCTCCTCACAGGAAGCTAAGAAGGCTCCAATCGCGCCACCAGTGGAGAAAAAAGCCCCGCCAGTGGAAGAACTCCCTTCTCTTCCTCAGGACAAGGGAAGTCACAAAGGACGTCTGCTCGCTTCAGCGCAGTTTGGTGGCCCCGGTATGGAGGCTGTCAGAGCTCTAGCCTCTGCCCCAAGCCAAGGCGTTTTCGCCGTCGGATACAGCAAACCAGCGGCGACTGAATCGGCAAACGACTCGGAGATCTTACTCGCTCGGATTTCTTCATCAGGGAAAGTGCTGTGGTCGCGCGAAGTAGGTGGACCAGGCCCAGACGTCGGCCTTGCCGCCGACTCCGACGCAAAGGGAAATTTGTTTATAGCGGGCTCTTTCGCGGACGAACTTTCCATAGGCGCAAAGTCCACGGCGAGCGAAGGTGCTGATGACATTTTCGTCGCCAAGTTTTCACCTGGCGGCAAAATGCAGTGGACCGCACGTTTCGGTGGGCGCGATGTCGATGCCGCCGAAGCCGTTGCAGTAGGCCCCGAAGGCCGCGTCTATGTGACGGGTGCGTTTCGAGCAAAAGCAAAATTTGGCTCCAAAGAAATAACAAGCAAAGGAGACGCAGATATCTTTTTGCTGGTGCTGGAACCAGACGGCACCGTTCACTCTGTAAACCAATATGGCTCTTTGGGAGTAGATATCGGCCGAGCCATACACATTGGCTCGACGGGCGATATTACTCTCGCAACAGAGTTTTCGAGCACCCTTGAGGTCAGCGGCAAGACGTTAAAAAGCAAAGGTCAGAGGGACACTCTCATCCTTAGGTTGGCTAAGAACGGTGCGGTTCGTTGGCTGTCCCATTTTGGGAACTCCCTTGATGACTGGACATTCGATATGGATGTAGATCCATCTGGCTCTGTCGTATTTGTCGGTGGCTTGGAATCCGAACTCGAAATTGGAAAAACCAAGCTTACTAGCGCCGGACGTGCAGACGCTTATGTGGCAAAACTCTCAGCCGACGGTACCCCGCTTTGGGCCCATCGTTTTGGCGGAGAAAGCGACGACTTTGCAACGTCAGCTGCAATCGATAAATTTGGCAATACCTACGTAAGCGGCGGATTTTTTTCCAAAGCAAAAATTAATTCGACAACGCTCACCTCCGAGGGAGACCGAGACGTTTTCGCCAGTAAATGGAGCCCAACAGGGAGGCTACTTTGGGTAAAGCAGTTTGGCGGTATTCAAACGGATAGTGCCCGAGGCATTGCACTTACCAATAACGGAGGGGCCTTTGGTGGCGCGTTTCACCTCGAAACCAAACTTGAGGGTAAGACCCTTTTTACGGCGAAATCCAAACCGGATGCCCTCATCCCAAAAGCGGACGCTTTCGTACTTTTCCTGAGTCGATAAGACGGCCGCAAGTGCCTGTTTTTACTACACTCCTTGTGGAAACGAACGTTAAATGAAGAGAGTTCGTGCTCTTTGACGAACTAGCGCTACGCTTAATGTACCCATCTTCCCTACACGCTGGGTATTTCCCCCTTCGATTCGAGGCATTCATGAGCCGCAGCCGCGACAGACGCAATGAAAAACGACGCAGAGATGCGAAAGCCGAGCGTGTATCCACCGATAGAGACGAAGCTAGAGCGTCAACCGATCCTTCTGAGGTATTCGCGACCGACGAGCGCGATCAGACTCCGTTTCCCCCCACTCTTCCACGGCCCATCTCAGATTCCTTTATTGAATCCGAGCAAACTAACCCGGGCGATCTTGATGGCAGCAGCGACCCAGAAATTGCTGCGGCGGCAGAAGACTCCTTGGGCTTTAGAGAGTTTTTTAGTGCCGGCGAAACCCTTGATGCCCGACCAGACTCGGAAGCCCGACCAGACTCAGTTGATGAAAACGATGTTTTAAGCACCAGCAGCGCGAGCCTTGAAACCTCTACCGATATCGACCCAGACGACTCCATGGACTCTGAAGATTTTCTTGGTGCCAGCAGCTCCGCTGTCGCTCCAATCGACAGTGAGGTATCAGACGGCAAAGAAGATACTGGCAAGAGTCGACTACCATCTCTACCAGAGCCGAAGCCGCAAAGTATGCGGCCTAGTGGAGACAGCGGAAATGCGCTTCTACCGCCACCGATTCCCTCAATCCCCGTTCGCCGGGCATCATCTGCGGATATAGATTTTGATGATCTTCTTGATGACGGTGGGGCTGTTTTTGGCCCGACAGAAACAGTGTTCGTAAGACGCCCGACAGTCATCCTGGATTCGGCAGCCAAGCGACTTAGCGCAATTGCTGTAGCGGGTTTTTTAGGCCTTTTACTTGGCTTTTTGTTCTTAGACGATGACGACACTAAGACGGCAGAAATAGAGAAAGATGAAGCTGCCGAAGTTGTTGTTGCCTCCGCTGAAGAAAAATCTGCAGAGGCCCCCGAGGAAGTAGTCGAAGTCGAAGTCGAAGTCGAAGAAGAGGGCAAAGCTCAAGAAGACGTCGAGAAAATTGTCGAAGAAGAAAAACCTTCGGTAACAGTCGAAGAAGTTCTGATCGACAAAGATGGAACAGAAACGGTTGTCGCAGCTGCACCAGTTGTCGAAGAGAAACCTGTTACAGGCTCCCAAAAAGTAGTTGCTCCGTGTCGAATTTGGGTTGTATCGAAACCAGCCAGAGCTCGTTTGAGCATCAATGGACAGAGGGTCGGAAAAACCCCTTACAAAGGGCCAGCACCTTGTGGAAAAACCAAGCTCAATCTACGGCTAGCAAAACACGAGGCGAAGTCGAAGACCGTTAAGATCGGTCGCAAAAAGACACGTAAGGTCAACGTTCAGCTGGATCGGCCTAGTGTAAAAATTCGAATTACTTCTTCACCCAAGCGCGCAACCATCCGCGTGAATGGCAAGAAGGTCGGCAAGACACCAATGCTGGCGTCCGTACCCGCGGGCAAAAAAGCAAAGATCGTGGTCAGCAAGCCAGGCTTTAAGAAATGGACCAAGACCGTCGTTCCAAAGAAGCCAAAGAAGATCGCGGTTAAGGCGAAGCTGAAAAAGCAAAAGCGCACTAGCAGCCGCTAGGACGTAGGCGAGTTCGGAATTCGCCTCCCAGGAAATGTGCAATTTCAACAAGTTAAACTGCACCCGGATCGCAGTTCTACGGGAGTCACTCTTTCTTATTGAAAATGAAAATCAGTTTTGATTTGATTGCGCCAATGGTTATTCAGATGGAAGTGGTGGTGAAAATGGGCCTGGCGCTCGGCTTTGCGTTTGTTCTCGCCAGCTGCGGCTCCGAGAACGACGACATCCCAGGTACATACTCCTTTGAAAGTCGTTTCGATGTGGAGGCTAGCAGCGTCTCCTACACGGGGCAGGTGAAGCGCCATCTCCTCATCAGCGACATGAAAAGTTACCTGAGCGGACTCACAACCCCTATTGATGCAAATGAACTAGAGCCCGCGCCAGGGGAAATAGCGGAGGGCCTTCTTTTCTATTACGACTTCGATGGCAGCGGTGAGGAGAGCACGGTTCTTCTAACAGCCGCTCTACCTGTTTTGCAAAACACCTATGGCGCAATCACTGCCGGGAAAAATCTTAGCGGAAAAATCGCTGGCAACGACAACGGTGGCGCAAAAGATTTTAAGAGTTGGAACGGTGGCGACTTCGTGGGCTGGAATGACGGAGCACCGGGCTCACCTGACTCGCTAGTTCGTCTTTTCATTTCTCGCGTAGACGCGCTTGCAGTGAGCCGCGCACAGGAAAACCCCGAGCTCGATCCGAGTGGCGCGGCTATCGAAAACGTATACGTCGACTCCCAAGGACGCGACTACCAACAACTTCTCCAAAAGTTTCTTCTTGGAGCGGTAGCCTACGCCCAAGCAACCGATGATTATCTCGACGAAGGCCTCTCCGAGGAACATGCTTCCCCGGTCGAAGGCAAACCCTACTCTGCCCTCGAGCACGCTTTTGACGAGGCCTTTGGTTACTTCGGCGCTTCACGAGACTTTGCAGACTACTCGGACGATGAGATTGCTAAATCAGGCGGTAGAAGCGACTACCAAGGAGCTCATGACACGAACGGCGATGGGCAAATAGACTTAACAGCCGAGTACATCTTCGGTCACGCGCAGAATGCGGGGAAACGAGACCGAGGAGCATCGACAGACTACACTGCCGATCTCATCAATGCGTTTATTCAAGGGCGCTCTGTCCTAGCGCAAACCAACAGTGCCCTCACGGCAGAGGAGATGGCGGAATTAACTTCCGCTCGAGACATAATCTCCTCAAGCTGGGAGCGAGTCATTGCGGCAACAGTTATCCACTACTTCAACGAAGTACTAGTGGACCTGTCATCGCATACTACGGGCAACTACTCCTTTCTCAACCACGCAAAGCACTGGTCCGAGCTGAAAGGTTTTTCGCTGTCTCTCCAATTCAACCCAAGGAAACTCATATCCGACGAAGATTTCCAGACACTACAAACAAACATTGGCGACCAGCCAACCCTAGAGACTGACGAGGGGACGATAGCCGCAAGAAAAAGTGTTCTCCTCCAGATGCGCGCTTTGCTGGGTGACAAATACGGATTCACGGCGGGTGAATTGGGTGACGAAAACGGAGAGGGTGGGCTCTAAGTCATGGGCAACCTTGGAAGAATTGGCGTTGCTTTTGGCGCTTTATGTTTCGTAACAAGTTGCAGCTCGAATTCGACCGACCGGCCGACAGATAGCTTCGATCGAGCAGCTATGCTCACCGACTACGGTGCCAACATAGTCATTCCCACTTACCTTCAAATAAGCACCGCTAGTGCCTCACTGGGTTCTTCCTTAGAGTCCCACTGCCAAGCAATCGGAACTGCTTCTGAAGGCGACGCCCAAGCAACGTCTCAAGCCGCGTGGCGCGAACTTATGACAGCTTGGCAAACCGCTGAGGTAATGCAAGTCGGCCCGGTATCCGACAATGCAGGGGACTTACACGACAGTATTTACTCGTGGCCGGTTACCAGTACCTGCGCCATCGATATCGATGCCGACGCCATACACCGCACACCGGGGACTTTTTCTCTTGACGGTAAGTTACCCAACCGAAGGGGGCTAGACGCCCTTGAATACCTCCTATTCACGACCGACTTAAACCACAGCTGCTCCCCACAAAATGCCCCGGCCGGGTGGAACGAACTCCCCTCCTTAGACCGGTCCCGCGCCAGGTGCAACCTGGCTCTCGCTATGGCAACAGAGATCGCGGCGAGCTCGGCGGGCCTTTTGGAAACGTGGAACACAGGATACGGCTCTGCACTTGCACAATCTGGGAGAGAGGGTGGCGCCTTCCCGAAAGCCCAAGACGCGCTTAACCGAATTTCCGATGCATTATTTTACTTAGATGGAGCTGTGAAAGACATGAAGCTCGCAGAACCAGCCGGAATCACCGTAAACCGATGCGGGATGGCCGGCGTGGTTTGCCCTGAAGAACTCGAGGCGCGCCTCTCCGGTTTTTCTAAAGCCAGTATTCGCTCCAACCTGGTAGGTTACCAAGCGGTCTTCCTAGGTCAGTTCGAGAACGCCGACAACGGAATCGGTTTTGAAGAATTTCTTGCCGAACTAGGGGGCGAAGATCTTGCACTTCAGATGAAAGATGACATTGAGGCGGCGATAGCTTCCGTCGACGCGATTCCCGGCACTCTAGAAGACGCCATTCAATCTGCTCCCAATCAAGTGGAGGCTGCCCACACTGCCATTCGAACCGTCACAGACAATATGAAATCCCAGTTCCTTACTATTCTCGGGCTCGACCTTCCCGACTCCGCCGCTGGCGACAACGACTAGCGCAACCCCATTTTTGAATAGTTTGGCGAAATTCAGGTCGTGGTTAGATGACCCAGTCGACGGCGCCAGCCTCGCAGTAATCCGGTTTCTCTTCGGAGTCATTATGAGCGCCGGCCTGCTGCGTTTCGTCCTGTCTGGCTGGATAACTAAGTTCTACGAAACGCCAACGTTTTTCTTCCACTACTGGGGCATCGGCCCTGTTCCCGTCTTGACGACGCCCTGGATGACGGTTCTCTATTTGGCACTTGCCGTTCTTGCGGTTTTCATCGCTGTTGGTTTTTTCTATCGATTGAGCGCGGTGCTCTTCTTTTTGGGTTTCACCTATACGGAACTTCTCGACGTAACCAACTACCTTAACCACTATTATCTGGTCTCATTGGTCGCAGCGCTCTTTTGTATTTTGCCGCTTCATCAAACCTGGTCAATAGATGCAATTCGCAATAAAAACCTGCGAGAAAAAGAGACTCCACGCTGGGTTCTAGTTGTGTTTCGCAGCCAAATATTTCTTGTGTACTTCTTCGCCGGTCTCGCAAAGTTACAGCCGGATTGGCTACTGCATGCTCAACCCCTTGGTCTTTGGTTTTCGGCTAGAACAGAGACTCCTCTTATAGGGAACCTGCTCGCGACGAGTTGGTTTCCCTACGCAGCCAGCTGGTTTGCCGCTTTCTACGACCTGACCATTGTGGGCTGGCTCATGCTGCGTCGTACTCGTCCTGTTGCAATGCTGGCCGTGGTTTTGTTCCACACACTAACTGCTGTCTTCTTCAACATTGGTCTCTTTCCGTATTTGATGACTGCGTTCGCTCTCGCGTTTTTCCCAACAAGTTGGCCTCGGCAGTGGGTTGCTCGTATTGGCTCACGTACTCCGCCCCCTTTGCTCAAGAGAAGTAAGCCTCTTGGCTCCTACGCTCTTTGCCTGTGGGCATTTTTTCTAGCGGTCCAAGTAGCAATGCCTCTCCGTCACTATTTCTACCCAGGCAATGTTCTATGGAACGAGGACGGCATGCGCTTCTCGTGGAAAGTGATGATTCGTGAGAAGCACGGCAGTGTAGATTTCCGCGTTCGCTTAAAGGACTCAGAGCGAGATGTTCGGATTTCACCGAGAAAATACTTAACTCGAAGGCAAGAAAGAGAAATGGCTGGCCAACCAGACTTGATCCTTCAGCTCGCTCATCACATAGGAAGACAGTTTCAAAGCGCTGGTCACAAAGGTGTCTCTGTGTTTGCAGATACCCAGACGTCTCTCAACGGACGAAAATCCCAACCTCTTGTTGACCCCGAAGTTGATCTAATGCTCGTAGACAACTCGCTTCGCCCGAGCTCATGGGTTTTGCCGGCGCCCCAAGAGGCCCCCTTTACTGACCGAAACGGCTCTGAAACAAAGCGTGCCTCAAAATGAAGTGGTGTTCTTTTACGATACCGTTATTGGCCCTATGGTGTTCACCCGCGTTGGCCCAAGACGAGGGCTCTCTGAGCGAAGAAGATCAGAAACTTCTTGAGGAGGCTGAAAGTGAAGGTGAAGTGATTGAAATTACCGCAACCGTTACTGCAGGTTCCGATTTCACATTAGACACCGAGTCTCTGGAACGATTCGAAAGAGATGACATCCACCACATCCTTTCTGCCGTACCTGGAGTTTACGTTCGAGAGGAAGACGGCTATGGACTCCGCCCTAACATTGGGATGCGAGGTTCCGGTTCTGAGAGAAGCGCAAAGATTGCCCTGATGGAAGATGGAATTCCGGTTGCGCCAGCACCCTACTCCGCACCGGCGGCTTACTACTTTCCGCTCACAACTAGAATCCAGAGAATTGACGTTCTCAAGGGCCCTTCCGCTATTTTACACGGACCTAATACCGTTGGCGGCTCAGTCGATCTCGTTTCTCGTTCGGTCCCGACCGCCGACGAAACCACCTTAGACATAGCTGGCGGCACAAACTTCTATGGGAAAATCCATGCGTCCCACGCAGAAGTAGGAAAGAACTGGGGCCTTCTTGTGGAAGTCGCAAAACTACGCGCCAGCGGGTTCAAAGAGCTCGATGGCGGCGGAGATACAGGTTTCGACAAAAACGATGCACAGGTAAAAGTACTGTGGCACTCGCCAAGTACGAATTCCGTCTTCCATAAACTGCAACTAACCGCTGGGTTCTCAACCGAGGTCTCAAACGAAACGTATACAGGGCTATCAGAGGGAGACTTTGCCGAGAATGGCTTTAGGCGTTATGTCGGTACTCAACTGGATAAGCTTCGTTGGAACCATCAACGCGCCGTGCTCAGTCATACTTTTGAGACCGGAAGACTAACCATAAAAAACCAAGTATACGGACACCGTTTCTCGCGATCATGGCGAAGATTAAACGGTTTCGACAGCGACCGCTCTCTCTCCGAGGTACTTGCGAACCCTACCGGTGGTGTCAATGCGGTTCTCTATTCTGTTTTGCTAGGCGAAAGTGACTCGCAGAGCCCCTCGGAAGCTCTGCTAATCGCAACGAACGATCGGAAATTCTATGCACTAGGTGTTCAAACCGAGGCGAATTGGGACCATTCGGTTTTTTCGATGCCATCAGTACTTAAAGCCGGTCTGCGTTTGCATGCAGACAGCGTTGATCGCGATCACAAAGAAGACGTTTTTAACGTTTTGGACGCGCAGCTTGTCGCCGACGACGAAGCCGCCGTGAGAATCAACAGAGACGCCCTAGGAACGGCGATGGCGCTAGCAGCATTTGCGCGGGAAGAGGTTTCCTTGGGGCCGCTCCGTTTGAGCGCTGGGCTTAGAACCGAAGTAATTCGAACGCAATGGCGCGATGATCAAAACAGCGCCCGCGACAGCGAAGATACCGACGCAGTTCTCATCCCAGGGGCAGGAGCGCACATCCAAATCACGCCTTGGCTAGGTGCTCTGGCGGGTGTTTACAAAGGATTCGTGCCTGGAGCGCCTTCTCCGAGCGGTACGGCGCTAGCTGAAAAAAGTATCAACTACGAAGCTGGCGCTCGTGTGACGACCCAACGATTTCAAGCCGAGGCAATCGGCTTCTTCAATAACTATTCCAACCTAAAGGGGAGTTGTACGTTTTCAAGCGGGTGTATGGAAGATCAGATTGACGAAGAGTTTGCCGGTGGCTCTGCCCACGTATTTGGTCTTGAGGCTTCAGTTAACTCTACACTCTTTTCCTCCGCGTATTTCAGAATGAAGGGAAGGGGAACGTATACCTTCACCAAATCAGAGTTTCGTTCTAGCTTTCGCTCCGACAACCCCCAATGGGGCATCGTTCGTATCGGCGACGAACTTCCTTACTTACCTCGTCATCTATTGTCTGCAGAAATCAATTTCGACTCGCCTCAAGGAGATTGGCGAGCGGGCGTGTCCGGTCGCTTTAACGGCGCCATGAGAGATTCTGCAGGACAAGGAGTCAGTGGCGATGCTTTTGAAATCGTTCCTTCCTACACAACCCTTGACCTCTCCGGTGGCTACGACTTTGGGAAATGGGGAAACGCGTACGTGACAGTCAACAACCTTCTAAATACGACTTATACGGTATCGTTCCGCCCCTTCGGTGCCCGACCAGGCGCACCTCTTCGCGCGATCATCGGATACAAAAACACTTTTTAACTCAGCGCGGTCCTAAATATTCCGCAAAGGCTGGAGATGGTATGTCAACGGTATAGAAACCGTTTGTTACGCGCCCGTTCTTGAGCCCCCTCTCGGCGAGGAGCATCTGCAAGAACTGTACGTCGGTCGTACTGGGAGCTGGAACACCGAGAGCAATCTCTTTCCCCTTTTTCTGCACCGTGTGGTTGTGAAGCATGACTTGGAAGTCCCAACCACTTTCCAAGTCTTTATCTACTTGATCGAGTGTGTAGAAATCCTTCGGTGGAAACAACGAATCCGATCCACCCATGTAAATTCGCAGAAACACCTCTCCATCTATTTCTTTTCGCAAAACCGACGCAATGAATTCTGTCGGTTTCTCAATCTGAGAGAAGCGGCGATTTTGGTAAGAGAAAAGCAACGCCTCAAGGCATTGAATAGGCCGGACGTTTCCTGCTTTTCCCTCATAGGCAATCTCTTGATTGCGAAGTTCACGGGGCCAATTTTTTTCCGCCTCCTCCCCGAGCTCTAGCGGAAAGACTGTGGGCCTTTTTACTGCCGCACCCGCAACCCGGGCAGCTTTCCTAAAGCTCGAATAGTCGATGTCATTCGGCAGCTTCTCGCTGACGAGAACTGCTCTCTCTGGCACTTCCCAGCGGACCAACCGGGCAGCGCCCGCTTCTAGTAGAACAGAAGGCTCAATCCCGAATGAACAAGTTTGATTCTGTCCCTGCTGCTTTGCACCGCAACCGCAAAGTACAAAAGCAACGCAAAAGAAAGCCCCTAAATCTAGATGACGCGGGATCAACCTTCGTGGATTTGTTGAGTGAGATAATTTTGAATTCCCACCCGCTCAATGGCATCGAGTTGAGACTCGAGCCAGTCGGCGTGCTCTTCCTCGCTCACTAGAATCTCGTGAAGCAGATGGTAAGTTCCCAGGTCACCCAACTCCTGGCAGAGAGCAAGCCCCTTATTGAGGGCAGGAATCCCAACTTTCTCGCGTTCTAAGTCCAGCTTGAGCTGTTCTTCAACGTTCTCACCAACTTTGATGTTGCCGAGTCGCTGGAGGTTCGGCGTTCCCTCGAGGTAAAGGATCCGCGCGACCAGAAGATCGGCATGCTTCATCTCGTCGATAGACTCCGCCCGGATTGCTTTCCAAAGTCGTTGGAAACCCCAGTCCTCGCACATGCGCGCGTGCACCCAGTACTGATTCACACTTGTGAGCTCGTGCGTAAGGATATCGTTTAGAAGCTCAATGACTTTTGCGTTGCCTTTCACATCTCTAGAATTCCCAATATTGCCGCGTGACGCAACCACTTTTTCCAAAAAAACCTAATGATTTCGAACACGAAGCTGAAATTCGTTTTCAGTTATCACGGTTTCACTAGCCAGCGCAGACGCAAATGGCCATGCGGCTGTCCGTCAATCTAGCGAAGTAATTTTTGGTATCGAACGAAGAGAAACGTCTTCTAATGGGAAACTGGCCCACCCCGGACCGTCAAAGTGCCACCACTCTGTAGACATCGGTTCGAACCCTTGGCGAACGAAGGCATCCTCTAAAAGGCTACGGTGCGCAATCTGTTCAGGCGTTGCACCATCGTAGTCGCGATGGGCTTTCTTACTAAAGTCATCGTATTCGGTGGGCATGGCAATCGGAACCCCATCTCGGGCTAACGTCAAATCAATAGCCGCACCGCGATTATGCTTTGAGCCCTCAACTAGTTGCTTGCCGTCACGAACGGGTTTGGCCACGTACTTTGCGTCAGGTACGACAGCCCAAAGTTTTTCTTGAATCGAAAAAGGTCGATAACAGTCCCAAATCCAAAGACTGTATCCACCCTCTCGAAGCTCGTCTGCAGCTCTCGAAAGGGCTTGCAGGACCGAGTACCGAAGTACACAACGCGGCTCTTCATAAACGGCCGTTTTGGTAAAATTATTGGTCGTCGCGTATCTAATATCGAGATGCACGTCCGGAATAACCGTTTTCACGTCAACGAGGCCGTCGCCTGGTATCGATTGTTTATTAGAGGTCACGGGTGTCCGGATTGTAACCGACTTTGGCGACTCTTTTCGACAGCTAGGAGACACTGCTAGGGCAATTAGCGCCCCTCCCACTACGAGTCGAGAGACAGAGCTCGCTTGCATAACTCTCGGAAGTTCTTTTCCATCTCAGTATTCATTGGCTCAGTAACCGGCCCAAGTCTGGACCATGAAGCCTTTACCTCCGAGACCAAATCTTTCGCAGGAAGTTTTGCAGACTTGGAAAGGACTCCACCGAGGGCACGATCTGCCAGGGCCGCGCGTAGTTTGGCCGCCATATCCTCGGCGGACGTCGGTTTCCCCGCATTTTCGTCCTTGGTCCTTTCGTCGACAAAGCCGTTTAGCCGCTGGATCAGTTTTTCCTTACGTTTGCGGCTGGTCTCCGGATCTAAGTCCGTTCCAGCAAGCGCTTCCGGCTTGCCATCGACAACCGATTTTATCAGTGCGTCAGTGCCTTTTCGTATTTCATCGTCCGCTTCCGCTTCCCTGGAAAGGCCGCGCACTTCGCCGCAAAGAGCCCCTAGTGAATTTTCGCCCTCTGCAACTTCCTTCTCGCCCGAGAGCAAAGAATTGATCATCGAAGAAATTTCGCCAAAGCGTTCTTTCAGCTTGGCCGATTTCTCTTCGCGCAGTTTGTCTTTCTTCCCGTAGACCTCATCGCAGGCTTTCTTAAACCTGTCCGACAGCCCTTTAAACTCGCGGGCAGGAACATGTCCGATGTCTCGCCAGTCCCGACGGTAGTTGGAGACTTTGCGAATGGCTTCTTCTAGCTCGGTATCGGATTTCGCCAACGCTTCGATGCGTTCGCAGATTTCCATTTTGGCAGCAAGATTGCCCTCTTGTTCGGCAATTGAACGCTCAAGATGAGGACGACGTTTTTCAAAGAAACTGTCGCATGCAGTTCGGAAGCGCTTCCAGATTTTGTCGGATTGGCGCCTTGGAACGGGACCGATGGACTTCCAGTCTCCTTGAAGTTTCTTTAAGCCAGCCGCCCCTTTGGCCCAATCGTCGGTTTGCGCCATTTCCTCTGCCAACTTACAGAGTTCTAGTTTTTTCTCTAAATTCACTTTTTGTTCAGCCTGCTGTTCTACGCGCTCGGCTTTCACGGTGACATAGGCTCTGTCGCAGGCCGCCTTGAACCGATTCCAAAGCTCCTGTGCTTTGTCACGCGGCGCTGGACCCACTTCTTTCCATTCGGCCTGGGCAGCCTTTAGCTTTTTGGCAAGACCCTTCCTATTTTCCGATGCACCGAGTTCCTCGACTCTCTTGATTAACGCTTCCTGTTTAGGAACATTGGCCCATCGTTTCCATTCATCCGCTTCTCTAAGCTCACCGGTACGGATGAAGAGCTCGCGCCTCGCTTCAGAAAACGACTTCATCAAAGCTACTTTTCCAGCCTGAGGCAGAGGCCCCAACTCGGAAAGCCGTTGATCCGCTTTCGTAAGCCAGCGTTCAGCGGTTTTTAGTTTGTCTGCCGTTTTTGCAAGCTCCTGCATTCGCGCGATGACTTCTTCTAGCGATTGTTTATTCGCTTCCCTCTGCTCAGGGG
>CAYPIX010000074.1:0-18882 GCA_964410875.1 uncultured Kofleriaceae bacterium | reverse complement strand
GCTGGTACCTAAACAGTGAGGATGAGTTAAAAATCCAACTTTGCCCTGCAACCTGTAAGACTGTTGAGAGCGACAAAGCCGGCGAGCTTTCGATCCTCGCCGCGTGCGTCTCAGACGTCATCGTCGACTAGACGCCTAAAGGACCATTTCCATCGCGCATCGGCGATGGATCGGCAGACCTGCGTTCTTTTCACGAACTAGTTCTCTTAGAAGCTTCTCCGTTGGGGCAACAACCACGCTGAATCCAAGGCGTTCATAAAAGGGACGGTTCCAGGGGACATCACGAAACGTGGTAAGGGTGACTCTTTCCACGGCATCTCGAGAAGCTTCTATAACGGCGTTAATAAGATCTGTGCCAACCCCTTTGCGTTGTTCTGTCGAACTAACTGAGAGCTCTCTAATGTAGAGTTCTCTTCCTGACTTCGTCGCCAACAAAAAACCGACTAGTTCGCCGTCTAATTCTGCGACCCAACAGGTCTTCTCTTCGACAGCGATGCTGTGCTCACTCTCAGGAATCAGGGGCAGCTCCACAACCCATGCAAGGTCGGGAATATCAGCAAAAGCGAGCGCCGCGGAACGTTCGATTTCTGGCAAGGCTTGAATGTCCAGCGCACTGGCAAGCCTAATGTTTAGGGCCCCTCCCATAGACTAAGCCTACCTCAGGGACCAAGACCACAAAAGTCAGCTCTGCAATAGTTTGCGAATCCTAGGTACGCCTTCAACACACCAAGCCCCATACCAAAGTAGGTCTTTGCCGTCGCAAAACGTGATCTTGTTATCCCGTGCCGCATCAATTTCTAGATTGCGAAAAACATCAGCATCCTTGGCAGAAAATGCGTGAGGCTCACTTGGCAGCAACACCCGAGCAGGGTTCGCTGCAATGATTTCCTCGAGCGTAATCCGGGGATACCTTGTATCTCTTTCGCCAACCTCTTCTTCGCTAAGAGGTTTTTTCGTTCCGATATCTGCCGCGAGGGGGTACCGACGCTCCCGGCCGAAGAAAACATTGCGGCCTCCAGCCCAAGCTATGACATCGCTACCATAGGTCCCTCCGCTCATTGTCATAAGTGGATCCATCCAGATTGGTGCAAACGTCCGAATCTCCCCTGGCGTTTTTTTCTCGATAAGCTCATAGCCCTTCCGCACTAGACTCACCACCCCAGGGTGCCTTTGTACGCCAAGAATTTTAGCTAGCCTAGCTAAGTGCGCTACTCCGTCTGCCACTCGTCGCGGAAACGAAACAAACACTCGAACACCTCGCGCACTAAGATCTCCAAGTTGCGAGCGCGTGTTCTCTTCTTTGTTGGCAATTACCAAATCGGGAGCTAGCGAAAGGACTTTTTCGACATCAACGTTTTTCGTACCGCCGACCACCGTTAATGTACCCATAAGCCCTACTGGCTCTTCGCAGTACTCTGTGCACCCTACCAAGTTCTCCGCAGCCCCAATTGCCCAAATCGAATGCGTATCACTGGGCACAAGGGAAACGATTCGGCGCGGCGGATGAGGAAAGACATGTTCGCGCTGCATGTCGTCAAGTACTGAAATCGCCATGAAGCAATAAGGTACGCGAGTCTAGCTATATAGAAAATAGAGAATGCCAAACGCCCCTACACCGGCGCGGCAAGTCGTGTTATGGGGTGATTCTCCTGTGCGATGACCGCCGTTAGTTTCATCATATTTTTGCTGTTAATTGCCGGAATCGGTGTTTATTCGGCAACCCGAAAACAGACCACTGCGGAAGACTACTTGTTGGCAAGTCGATCTGTCTCACCGTGGTTAACGGCTCTCTCAGGTGTCGCTACAAATAACAGTGGCTTTATGTTCCTGGGGTTGATCGGCATGACTCTCAAGGGGGGAATAAGCGCCTCTTGGATCATGCTCGGTTGGGTTATCGGTGACTGGCTTGCATGGTTCGTCGTTCACGAACGGTTAAGGCGGAAGTCCGAAGAACAAGGGGCAAATACCATTCCCGGATTTCTTGCTCACGGCCTTCCGAACGGGCGGCTCATTTCTAGTTTTGCTGGCCTTATCATCCTCGTTTTTTTAGGACTGTACGCTGCAGCGCAATTTAGGGCTGGAAGCAAGGCGCTTCATTTCGTCTTCGGTTGGGATATGACGGTAGGCGTAGTCATTGGCGCAGTCCTCGTTGTTGCTTACTGTTTTGCCGGTGGCATACGGGCCTCTATTTGGACCGACGCAGCCCAATCCATGGTTATGCTCGTGACCATTGGTCTACTTGTCGCGGTAGGCATGAAAGAGATCGGTGGCTTTTCCGAATTGTGGGAAAATCTCCATGCTCAAGATCCCACTCTCGTGGATTGGACACCAACAAGTTTTTCCTACGGTTTCGCCGGCTACTTTCTTGGCTGGGTTGGCGCTGGAGCTGGGGTTGTGGGCCAACCGCACATTATGGTTCGGGCTATGGCAATAGACAGCCCAGGTCACGTAAAGCGCGCTCGCAGAATCTACGTAACCTGGTTCCTTCTCTTCTCGGCTGCTTGCACATTGGTTGGTTTGCTAGCGCGCGCCCTCCTCGCTAACAAATTCGGTTTCGGAAGCGAAACTGGCTCGGCTCTCGACGTCGAACTGGCACTGCCACTACTCAGTAGTACATACCTCCCAGGAATCCTCGTTGGATTGACCTTGGCAGGAATCCTTGCTGCTACGATTTCTACTGCGGACTCACAGATTTTGGCCTGTTCAGCCGCGGTTACCCAAGACATTGGCAAGGCAAGAACGTCCAGCTACTTCGCGATAAAACTAGCGACCCTTGGCGTTGCCGCTCTCGCTCTCGCCTTTGCACTACTAGGCACAAGAAACATTTTTGAATTGGTCGTCTTTTCCTGGTCTGCCCTCGCTGCAGGGCTTGGTCCTTTAATGGTCATACGGTCGCTGTCATGGCCAATCACAACGCCTCTTGCATTAGCTGTTATGGCTGCAGGGCTAGCTGGCAGCCTTGGCTGGTACTTTTACGGAGATACCGCTGCCATTGCCGAAGTCTTGCCCGGCCTCCTCGTCGCTTTTTTTGTCTATTTACTGGGGCTTCCCCTCGCCAAGCAAGGTAGAAAGGCATAGCTAATGTCACCCTCTAAGCAGCCTAGCCAAGAAATTCAATCCGACGAAGAATTTCACAAACGTCTAGCGGAACTCACGCCAGAGCAAACCGAGATGTTTATGAGCGCTCTAGAGCTCACCGTCCGCAAACGCCGGCTTATGCTAATTGGCTATGTAACAACAATGATTCTTGCCGTTGGGGGCAGCTTGCTGGCTCTTTTTGTTTACGTTGCTCGCGAGCCCGGGCAGTTTCGAGGGTGGGTATTCCTGATGCCTTTCTTGGCAGCAGGCCTCAGCATGTACTTTTTCGGGCGAGCCGTTCGTGTCGCCAAACCAAAGAAGTAACATGCCCGCTTCGAAGTACATTGTTCTAGGAACGGGCCTTCGCTACCACTACCTAGAATGGGACGAGGCCGCTTCCAAGAAGACCCTTGTCCTTGTTCACGGGTTCCTCGACAACGCCTGGTCATGGGAGCCAGTGGTGAAAGAGGGTCTAGCTTCGGACTACCACGTCATAGCGCCCGATATGAGAGGGCATGGTGACAGTGACCGTATCGGCAAAGGCGGGTACTACCATTTCCCGGATTACATTGCTGATTTAGCTCTTTTCGTAAAGGAGCTCGGGCGGGACACTCTATATCTTGTCGGCCACTCCATGGGTGGCACAATTGGATCGTACTTCGCGGGTTCGTTTCCCGACCAGGTCGACAAATTAGTTATGCTCGAAGGTCTTGGTCCGCCAGAAATGAGCCAATCGATTGCCGATCGAATCGCTCTCTGGCCCAACTCGTGGGCCCAAGGACGAAAAAGGGAACCGCGAAAGTACAGCTGTATCGATGAAGCAGCAGCGCGGCTAAAAGCATATGACCCTAAGCTTTCTGATGACCTGGCAAGGTCAACAGCGACGAAGGGAACTCGAAAGGCCCAGGACGGTTCCTTTGTCTTTAAACACGATCCGTTGCATCTCACGCGCGGGCCCTACCCTTTCCAGGTCGCTACTGCACATAAATTCTGGTCACGAATTACGTGCCCGGTCTTGCTCGTGGACGCGGCAGAGTCAAAGTTGAAATATACAACGGACGAACATTCGCGAAGGATTAGTGCGTTTTCAAACCCCACGAGGAAAACCATATCGGCCGCTGGTCATATGATGCACCGCCATCAACCAATCGAAGTCGCAAAAACAATTCTCAAATTTCTCGCCTGACGCCTGTGAAAGCATTTGCGCACATCCTGTTTTTTGAGCATTCGCTTAGAAATACTGCCAGCTAGGTAAAAAACCTTCAGAAAAGTTTCCAATCAGCGATGCCTTCTCGCTCGCTTCCGTCTTACAATATTCTTACAGTGAGTGACCTAGACGGCCTCTTGTTTTCCCCTGATTACCTTGATGCGCTCTACCAGCGTTATCTGGAAGATCCGAACGGAGTCGATCCGAAACTCGCCGCCCTGTTTTCTTCCCAGAGTTCAAACTCCGCTAAGACGCCGCTCAGTAACGGCACACCCGTTTTCTTGACCAACGGTGGAGGGCTTCCTTCAGGTGTCGCAAAATCCAACCTTGACCCCGGCATACAGATTTACGATCTCATTCATACCTTTCGTCAATTTGGACACCTAATTGCCGACATCGACCCCCTAGGTCAACATCCTGACACTCACCCTTTCCTAGAACTAGAAGAGTTCGGTTTTACCGAGTCGGATTTAGATACGACCATTGCGTGCGAGGGTTTCGCAAACACCCCCAAAGCCACCTTACGTGAATACATCGATATTCTTCGCGAGACCTACTGCGGACCGATAGGCGTGGAATTTATGGATGTGGCCAACGCCGAAGAACGCCGTTGGATTCAAGACCGAATGGAACCACCAAGGAACCGGCAAAAACTCACCACGGACAAACGTCGAGAGTTATTGCGGCAGCTGGTTCAAGCGGACACTTTCGAAGAAACACTCGGCCGTATGTATGTCGGTGCCAAACGTTTTTCGCTTGAAGGCGGAACAACACTAATCACCTTAATGCGAACTCTCTTAGAAGAAGCGTCGGTCGAGCACAACATCGAACAGATGGTCATCGGAATGGCACACCGGGGCCGGTTGAATGTCCTGGCTCACGTGATGGGAAAGCCTCTCGAGTACATACTGGCTGAGTTCGAAGAACGACCTCAATCGACAACGGTGCAGGGCTATGGCGATGTAAAATACCACCTTGGATACTCCCAGGACTTCACCGCACCGGGCGGAAAACCGGTTCATTTGTCCTTAGCTTTCAACCCAAGTCATCTAGAAGCAATTAACCCGGTCGTTGAAGGCATAGTTCGCTCTAAGCAAGACCGCGCAGGCGCAGACGGCAAGAGCCGAAGCGTGCCTGTCCTTGTACATGGTGATGCCGCGTTTGTTGGCCAGGGAGTCGTTACGGAAACGCTGGTCTTGGGCGGTCTCAAGGGCTACGAGACGGGCGGAACCATTCACATCATTGTGAACAACCAGGTTGGTTTCACCGCTTCTCCATCAGAAACACGCTCGACCCAGTATGCGTCCGATGTTTCAAAAACAGCAAGAGCACCCGTTTTCCATGTAAACGCCGACCATCCTGAAGCGGTGCACTTGGTTGGTCAGATTGCCCTTGCCTACAGACAACGTTTCCACAAAGACGTCGTCATTGACCTAATTTGCTTTCGGCGACATGGACATAACGAACTCGACGACGCGAGTTACACCCAACCAGTCATGAGCAAACTTATTCGCGACCATAAATCTGTATCGCGTATTTATGCTGACAAAATTATCGACCGCGCTGAGCATCTTCCGAAATCAACCCGAGACGAGATGGAAAAAGAGGTGCGCGCTGAAATGCAGATAGCTCGGGAAAAAGCGAAGGCGCTACCCGAACAGTTTGCCCAGCGCTTAGGAGGACTTTGGAAAGGTCTAAAGGCCTTCGACGGCGATTGGTCTTCCGACACTGCCATTAACCAGAACCAGATTTCGGCTATCGGAAATTCCTTGAGTCGAGCGCCCGACGGTTTCAACTGGCATAAGCGACTTCAGAAACTCGTTACTGAGCGCACTCGAAAAATTGTAGATGGCGAGGAACTTGACTGGGCTTGCGGCGAAGCATTGGCGTTTGGCTCTCTGTTAATGGAAGGTACGCCCGTGCGTCTCAGCGGGCAAGATGCGGGTCGCGGCACCTTCAGCCATCGCCATGCGGTTTATTCTGATCAATCGTCTGGCGAGAAATACATCCCACTAAACTCAATCCAGCCCAAGCAAGCGCATTTTGAGGTGATTAACAGCCCGCTTTCGGAATTTGCAGTTCTCGGTTTCGAATACGGTTATTCGAGCGCCAACCCTTGGTCTCTGGTCATTTGGGAAGCCCAATTTGGCGATTTTGCAAACGGCGCGCAGGTCATGATCGACCAACTTATCGCAAGCGCAGAACACAAATGGGGGCGAATGAGTGGGCTCGTCATGCTGCTTCCCCACGGCTATGAAGGGCAAGGTCCTGAGCACTCTAGTGCCCGCCTTGAGCGATTTCTTGAGCTATGCGCAGAAAACAACCTCCAGGTTTGCAACCTCTCGACACCAGCTCAAATTTTCCATGCACTTCGTCGACAGATCCGTCGCGACTTCCGCAAGCCGCTTATCGTTATGAGCCCGAAGAGTCTGCTACGTCATCCACTTGCGAAATCACCTACCAGTGATTTTTTGACTGGTAGTTTTCAAACCGTCATTGACGACAAAAACTGCTCTCCAAACCAAGTTAAGCGAGTTCTACTTTGTTCAGGAAAAATCTACTATGCACTTGAACAGAGTCGTGCAGAAAGCAAAATTGATGATGTCGCGATCGTTCGGCTCGAGCAACTCTACCCCTACCCTTTAGACAGGGTAAGGCAGGTATTGGCTGGCTATAGCAACTTGGAAAAACTCGTTTGGGTGCAAGAAGAGCCTCGCAACATGGGAGCCTGGAGAAACATAGTCCACCGCCTTGAGTCTTCTAAACCCGACGGTGTTGAACTTCAGTACGTGGGTCGTGATTCTCGAGCAGTACCCGCTACCGGTTCACATGAGTTACACGTGGTGGAAGAGCAAGCACTTGTTCACGCCGCTCTAGATGGCAAAGCCACGAGCCAAGTCGTTCGCAGAGGGCGAGCCGCCAAACAGGTTCTCGCTCGCTAGCCATATGCTATTCTGTCTCCATGGCCCGAGCATCCATGGAACTCATTACTTCACTCCGAAAAACTGTTGTTCGTTTGCGGAGCAACTCCAGGTATGAGTGGGGTCATATGGGTTTTTGCAATTGCGGACATCTGGCGCAAACCCTAACGGACCGAAGCCCAAAAGAAATTCATCAGTCAGCAATGGTCCGGGAAGGCGACTGGCTCGAGCAGGTTCGCGAGTACTGCCCAACTAGTGGTTTACTTATAGACGACGTCATTGGCGAGTTGATAGCTGCTGGTCTGACCACAGCTGATATTGGCAATCTAGAGAGACTTCGCGATCCAAAAGTCCTGGAACGCATTCCGGATCGTACCCACCTAATTCGAAATAACCGAGACGACCTGATTCTGTATCTTGAAACTTGGGGCGACCTACTTGAATCGGAGATCGCGAAAGAGGGCTCCACTACTTTTGAAAAAGCTGCATAAATCGGGCTCCCAAAAGCCAGTCCAGTAGCCATCGCCATTGCCGGAGTGGAAAACAGACTGGTCAGGTAGACAGGCAATTTAGCCCTTATTCCGAACTAAATTGAGCGGTACACCGGTTGCAACCGTCCATGGTATGTCCCGTGCGAGCTTTTTTCTCCTTCTGACCCTTACCGCCTGCCAGGTAGGAGTCGATTCCCAGGAAACCACGTTCGTTGTAGAAAACGAAGCAAGCTGGGTTACCGGGGTGAGGGAAGCAGCCAATAACCCCAAAGCAGACAACCACGAAAGTGCCAAGGCACTTATGGCGATCGTAAAAGGAGCGGACGTGGCCGATTGTTCCTCGTGCCACGATGAGCCCAATGGCAACGTTTGGACGGCCAAAGCGCGACTCTGTTTTGGTATTCAATGCGGACTCGAAGGAACTTTGAAGTCCTTAGCCGTCTACCACCAAAATTTCGAAAACCATATAGCGAGAGAAAAGGTCGCTGTGCACATGCCAAGCAAAGTGTATTTCTCTGCATACTCAAAAAAAGCTGTTCTTCTCGCATACCAGTTCACGAACGATAAAAAGCGCGAGACCTTTCTCCGAACGGGTCCGGTGTGCTCAAACTCACAACACGAGTGGCGGCCCGACGACGCCCGTAAATTGCGTTACGCCCTCCGAAGCTGGATGCTACGCGGTGCCTGGCTTCCAGAGGAAGCTTATAGTTCCGCACGCGCTGACTTCGAAGAAGCGTTAGAGCTGCGCTAAATCAGTTGGATGGCGCCGGCGAAGACCAGCGCAACATTTGACTCTGGAGCGCAACCCCTTCTGGTTTTTTCTTGCTGTCACTCAAGCGCTTCACATAGAGGGCGACGGCCCAAACATCTTTCTCACCCAGGTGCCCGTAGCCAGGCATGGGGCCTTGCAGCCCATATGCCACAACGCGATATAAATCGTCTAAGCGGTAGCCGTTTTGGTCTTTGCGCACCGACCGAAGAGGATGCTCAAGAAAATCTGGCGGAACCAGAACCGCTTCGTAATTAGGTGACCACTTCGGAGCAGGAAGGTACGAAGAACCAACTCGCTGGGCCGTCTCCCACTCCGTAAATTTTTCCGGCGAGACGTAAGAGGGGTGGCATTTCGCGCACTCAAAGTATGTGTGATAGAGCTTTTCTCCATTGGCTTCAAGCGCGGCCCAGGAGTCAAAGCTAGGCATCTCAGGAATCCTTGGCTTTTTGATAGAAAGTTTGGCGCTATCAAAGCCCTTCCCTTCTTTAGAAAACGTTTTTATGTACTGAACGACTGCCCTGATTTGTTTGTCGGGCAAATCCCACGGTTTCATAGCAGATCCATCAAGGCCGTTCTTGATGATTCGAATGAGCTCATCATCGTGGGGGAGACCTCGATCTTCGATACCTGCAAATTTGAACTTCGCTTTTTGAAAGTTCCTGGGACGAGGAGATAAGTATCTGGCGGACGAGCCGTTGCCGTCCCCTTCCCTTCCATGACAAGTTTGGCAATTCCGAACATACACCCGCTTTCCGGCGCTTAAGACCTCTTCGCTAACGTGGCCGTCAATTACCCATTTCCCGTCGACGAAAGCACGTTTCTTTACCTCTCGGTCGATGGGGGTCGTGCATCCCACAAAGAAAACCGCAAGAGCGAGAAACAGCCGACTCACATCCACCACCAAACAAAGAACCAAGTCGCCATCGCGCCAACCCAGTGCCACCTCCAGTTCCCTTGTCCTCTCCGCGACGACAGTAAACCAACCGCGACAGAGCTTGCGTATACAAGATGCACCAGTGTGAGCAGCATAGCCGCAGCCGCGCGCTGTTGACTTAGGCTGCCCAATAGACCCTTGGTCCCCAACACCTGAATGACAACGAACAGAACGGCGAAACCGCCCGCCGCAAGACACTTCCCTCCCACAACAGCAACCAATGCGAAAACACCAGGAACTAGTGCGAGATTAAACCAAAGAGAACTTTCTAGGGGCTGCGCGTGAAGCGTGACCACTCGCAAAGCTAGAAACAAGGCGGAATAGCCAATACACCATGCGCCAATAGCAAGCGCCGAACCAGACGCAGAGATTGAGAGGGCTCTAGCCATTGGAGCCACCGTCCTGGGCGACAAACTCGCCACTGGCATCAAAATCATAAGGTCCGTTGGTCACCGTGACCCCATCCTCGAAATTCAATGCAGGTGGTGGCGATGACAATGTCCACTCCAAGGTGCTCGCACCCCACGGATTTGCGCCGGCTGGCCCTCCCCTTCGAAGAGAAGCAAAGAAGTTCCAGACAAAGAACAGTTGAAACGCGCCCAGTGCAAATGCACCCAAGGTCGTATGACGGTTCAGGGCCGCAACGTTTTCCACAAAGGTCAAGACTGTCGGATCTGCCAAGCGCCGCAACTGCCCTGCATACCCGCTAGCAAGTTGTCCTCCGAAGGTGACTAGAGCAAAAACAAGTGTACCTGCAAAGTGAATCAACCCAAGACGGCGAGACATCATGCGACCAAACATTTTGGGAAACCAAAAATAAATCCCGGCAAAACTTCCCATAAGGGTCGCAGCAGCAAGAATTAGATGAAAGTGCCCGACCACCCACATACTGTCGTGGAAGTAGATATCCGATGTGGTAGCCGCCAATGGGAGAGCTGTAAGACCTCCAAGCCCAAAAACGAGGATAGTCCCTAGTGCGAAAAGCATAGGCACTGAAAACTGAATGGAACCTCGCCAGAGAGTTAGCATCCAATTACACACAATAATGACCGCTGGAACACTAATAGCGAGAGTGAACAACTCGAAAGCCATGTCCGCGAGAGGCCCAAGACCGGACTGATACATGTGGTGGCCGTAAACAAACCCCGACAGAACAGTGACTGCGATGAATGCACCGACCGTAGCCCTATACCCGTGCGCTGGTTTTCGAGAAAACCAAGCGAGTAAGTCGCCAATGATTCCCCAAATCGGCAGTATCAGGATGTACACCTCGGGATGACCAAAAATCCAAAATAGATGTTGATATAAAAGGGGGTCGCCTGTCGCTGCAGCAAAGAATTGGGTTGCGAACAACCTATCGGCCAGTAGCAACAAGGCTGCCGCCCCTAGAACCGGGACAAAGAGAGCATTCAGAATGGCGGTTAACCATAGCCCCCAAACGGTTAGTGGCAACCGCGAGAACTTCATCCCTGGCGCCCGCTTGCGAAGCACGGTGACGATAAGGTTGACCGCGCTAACAACGGTCGAGATACCGCTCACCAAAATTGCGACAACCATCAGAGTCATCCCAGCCCCAGGAGAGCTCTCGCCTGTCGAAAGGGGAGCATACATCGTCCATCCCGCCGAGGGCGGAGCCGGTGGCACCACAAGAGAAACAAGTGCGGTTACTTGCGCCGATACAAAAAGCCAAAATGCAAAAACGTTCAGGCGCGGAAACGCCATCGAATTGGCGCCAATCATCAGCGGAACGAGATAGGTGCCAAAGCCGCCGAGTAACAGAGGCGTAATGGCAAAAAAGATCATGATTAGGCCATGCGCACTGAAGAGCCCCGCATAGCCCGCCGGAGTAATAACCCCGTCTGTGTCAGGAAAAAGCAATGTTCCGATGGCCGGAACTGGCTGCCCTGGGAATCCCCACTGCCAACGCATCAGCATGGACAACGCGCCGCCCACTGCTAGAAATAAAAGCCCGGCCCAAAGGTACTGAATACCTACTCTTTTATGATCGGCGCGGAACCAACTCATTTCCATGGCCAACCCCAATTTCGGTTGTTTTCAAGAGTAGTCACAGATTTCCCAGCCTCTTTGGCTGCGCGCACTTTTTCGGCCTGAAAAAGGAGAGCCTCGGTTTCTGCGCGTTCCAAGTATTCGGCAAATTCTAGCTGGGATAAGACATCAAGATCCGCCGACATTCGGTAGTGAGAAACGCCGCAGAACTGAGCACACACGACGTGAAATTGCCCAGTACGCTCTGCTTGGAACCCAACATTTGTAAGCCGACCGGGAATGATATCCGCTTTGACACGTAACTCGGGCAGATGAAAACCGTGCACAACGTCTGCTGAACCTACCTGAACCCAAACCTTGGTCCCGACAGGAACGCGAAGAGTTTCAGAGACCACATCATCGTTGGTAGCGAAAGCGCCGTCCTTGCCCGCATACCGAAACTGCCAAAACCACTGTTGCGCGTTCGCTTGAACCCGAAGCGTCTTTTTTCCCTTCCCCGCTTCTACGCTTAGCAATTCTCCGCGGTCCACAACCGAGCGACAAAGAAGGTAGGCATCCGTTACCATGATTGCGCACGCCGAAGCGATTAGGATTGCAATTCCCTCGCCTTTCGCGGGGAATGCTTTCTTTTCCGTCCCTCGTCGATAGCGAATAACAAGATAGAGAAGTAAGAGAGATGCGGCGGTACCAACAAGAATGAATAGCCAGAGCGTTGTGTGTACCAAGTCGTCAACCAGCACACCCTTGGTGGATACATCTATGGGCATGGCCATTACTTATGCCCTCTCGAAAATAGAAAGAGCAAAACCGCTCCAACCGCAAGAGGCACCAAAGCAACCGCTCCCACACCGAGGATCCAGGAACTACCCCGTTCCGTCGACGAAGCGCAAACCGGGCAAAACAACCCACCGGCCGCACTCACACGGGACGACAAACGCTGCAAAATCGGATTCTTGGTTAGATTAGGCACGGAAATTCGCCAAAGTGAAACTACCGTAAGTGTGTGGCCTACGATAGTAAAGGAGCAGTGCGACACGCTGACGCATTGCAGGAGAATCACTAGCTCTCTACCCTTGTGGCATGTGGGCGAGAATCGCCATTGGTGCAACGACACTTGCTGTGGCAGCAGCGATCGCCCTGGCAGCCCTCGTTGATCAAGCGCCTCTCCCTCCCCTGCCCAAGCTTGGTTTATTGCCTGAGGTCGAATTCGTTGATCAAACCGGCGCATCTTTTGACTCCAGGGACTTGAGCAATGGCGTCACCATTGCTCACCTTATCTTTACTCGTTGCCCGACAGTCTGCCCGGTTGTCGTTCTAAAGATGAAGACCATTGAGGAGAAGACCCGCGATCTGGGACCCTCTCTTCATTTCGCAAGTATTTCCGTTGATCCGTCCTACGATACGCCCGCTAAGCTTTCCGAATTTGCGAAACGATTTGGTGTAAGTACTAAACGCTGGTCTTTTCTCCATGGGAGCGAGAAGCAAACCCAAACGGTCATCGACGCTCTCAAGTTAGGCTCGGAAAACCGCGGAGTCGATGAGCGCGGAATACCTGACATCATTCACGGAACTCATTTTGTTCTCCTAGATAGGGATCGACAGATTCGCGGCTACTACGACTCTGACGTTCCCGCTCGCCTCGCAGCAATACAATCCGACGCTGCGCGACTAATCGACCAACCAGAACCCCTTCCGTAACATGGTATGAACGAGGGGTTGCCGTCTTCAGGATCAAAACAAAAACCTTCGGTATTGTGGAGTGTTTCCTGTGGCGCGTTTATGGGAGCAGCAGACGCGGTACCAGGCGTGTCGGGCGCAACAGTCGCGCTTATCCTTGGTATCTACCAAGACTTTATTGGCGCACTTCACCAAGTCGTTCGTCTACCCAACCGAATTCGCTCGAAACCGGGGCGCCAAGCTCTGGTCAATGCTCTTCGACTGTTAGTCCCTTTAGGAATCGGAGTCGTTTGTGCCTACTACCTTTCGAGCAAGCTTCTCGTTGGTCCGACTGAAGAGCCGGGGCTTCTTCGGAGAGCTGATAGCGCTCCCATGTGTTACGGGTTCCTCTTTGGTTTGGTTCTTTTTAGCATCCGTCAACCTTGGAAGACTCGCCAAACCGATTCGTGGCTGCACTTAGTCGTGGCGCTACTCGCCGCAATTGCTGCAGCTTGGTTCGTTGGGCTGGTCCCAGATGCTGCGACTCCTCCAACTTGGATGCTCTTGCTCGGCGGAGCCGGAGCAATCGCGATGATGCTCCTACCGGGCGTCTCGGGCTCTCTCTTTTTAGTGATCGTCGGCCAGTACCAAGCCGTACACCGGGCGATTCAAGATTTTGACATCACGGTTATGGCAGTTTTTGCGCTGGGAATTGGGCTTGGTGTTGTGGCCTTTGTCCCGACACTAAAAAGGCTTCTGGAAAAGAAACATGATCTGACCATGGCCGCACTTAGCGGGCTCATGGCAGGATCATTGCGGGCGCTCTGGCCATGGAAAGACAACTACGACCTAAAACTAGGCCCTCTCCGCAACACTGAGATAGGCGACTCGGTGCCGTTAATTTGTGCTTTCGCCCTAGCAGGTGGGCTTTTCGTGTACGGGCTTGTGCAACTAGAAGCCAAGCTGCGAGCGAGAACTCAACCGAGTAACGTTCATCCTGTAGCCTAGGCGAAGAATGTTTCTCTACTTGGGATTACTTCTCGTTGGCGGTCTTCTCCTCTACTACGGAGCAGAGTGGATGGTCGGAGGAGCGTCCGGGCTCGCTGGCGCTTTCGGAGTCGCTCCAGTCGTTGTTGGGCTCACAGTCGTAGCCTACGGAACAAGCGCACCAGAGCTCGCGGTTAGCGCTACCGCTCAGGTTCAAGGTTCAAGTGCTCTAGTTTTGGGTAACGTCATTGGCTCCTGTGTCGCGAATCTAGCTCTCATTCTGGGTGTTACCGCTTTGATTTCACCACCCAACGTTGACGGTGATCTCATACGTCGTGAGGTACCTGCGCTGCTTCTCTCGGTTCTTGCACTTTTCGGCGTCCTCTACGATGGCGTGATCGCACGCTGGGAAGCGGCCGCCCTATTCGCCGGAGCAATATTGTTCACCATCTTCGCGCTGAAACGTCCAGGAGAAGCCCAAGAGGAAGAAGCAGAAAGCGAAGAGACTCGAGGCAAGCCACTCCTTATCGGGTTGACAGTCGTCGGGCTTGGCGTGCTGGTCGGAGGTGGCGAACTCTTTGTTCGAGGAGCCAAAGGAATTGCGCTTGAGTTTGGCATGAGTGAACGTTTGGTTGGACTCACAGTTGTTGCGATCGGAACATCGCTACCTGAACTTGCAGCCTCAGTCATGGCGGCTTTGAGAGGCTTCTCAGGTCTAGCTGTCGGCAACGTTGTCGGTTCCAACATTTTCAATATCTTTTTGGTTCTTGGCGTGGTCGGTCTCATAGGCCCGGTCCAAGCAGATTGGAGTTCGGTTGGCAACGATCTTCTCTACTTGCTGGGGCTAACCGTCGTAGGGGCTCTTTTTCTTCGGACCCAGCGGAAAGTCACCCGTCTAGAAGGCGTCGTCCTATTGGCGGGTTATACGGCTTTCATTGTACTGGCGACCATTGGCTGGTAAGAATCGGTCCTTGAAGGTTTCAGACCATATCCACGGGGCGCAGCGCGGTGTCCTTTTTGTTTGCTCCGCAAACTCTGCGCGCTCGCAGATGGCGGAAGGCTTTGCCCGGTTTCTTGGACCCAATGACGTAGAGGTCTTCTCTGCTGGGACCGCGCCTACAAAACCAAATCCCATGGCTATCAAGGCGATGAAAGAAGTAGGCGTCGACATCAGCCAACATCAGGCTAAGGGTATGCGCGACATCCCGCTGGGGCGAGTCGCACTAGCGATTACCATGAGCTTCGAAGGTGAAGAACCACTTCGGTTACCTGAAAACTTAGAGACCCACCACTGGCCCCTCGAAGATCCTATCGATGGCGCCGAAGACGACATCTTGGAAAACTGCCGTTACGTGCGTGATCAAATCCGCCAGCTGGTCTCATCCATCTTTTAGAAGCGACAAAAAACGAGGATTGGAATGACTCAAACTGTTTTCGGTATTTTCCTTGGGCTTTTTCTGGGACTGAATACCGTGATGTTTGCGCCCGCGGTTGCCAAAGCGCAGCCGGTCCCCGAGGAACAAAATTTTTCGGAGCTAACCCAACGCTTGCTCCCCACAGACACCCTGCAGTTGACGAGCGAACCTGGTGACCCCGTTCGCCCTTTTCGCGGCTATATCCCACTGGAGTTGAACCGCGGACGTACTGTCAAACACGCCGAGCAGTCGTCCAACGTCATTTACCTCAACGGTTGTTTTGGCAGCGGGTGCCGACTCACACCTGGATTTGAAGACTCAATCGCAAACCGCTCGAGCATTATCGGCACGCAATCGCGCCAAATCTCTCCTTACGAAGGCAGCCAAGCCGATTGGGATGCCATTGTAGCCTGCGTTCGCGAGACCTACTCTGCCTTCAACGTAGTCATCGTCGAAGAAGATCCGAGCCCTAAACCTCACTTCGAGGCGATCGTTGCAGGAACCCCTGCGGAAGCAGGGTTTCCACCCAGCGTTGCCGGAGTGGCTCCATTCGACAGACAGAATTGCGGTGTCATTGACAACGTAATCACATTTAGCTTCGCCAACGTATTCCCTACCGACATCAACACCATTTGCTGGACCGCAGCCCAGGAAATAGCCCATGGGTTCGGACTAGATCACGAGTTTCTTTGCGAAGATCCCATGACCTACTTGTCGAGCTGTGGCTCGTCCAAACGATTCGTAAACAAAGATGCTCGCTGCGGTGAATTTGAAGAGCGGGATTGTGAATGCAACCGAAGCCACCAAAACTCCGTTCGAGCAATCATGGACGTCTTTGGTCCCAGGTTCCCAACCCCACCCCAGATTACAATCCTCGAGCCTGAGCCCGGTGCGAAGGTAGCGCCAGGCGCACTTATTAAGCTTAAAATAGAAGACGATGTCGGAGTAGAAAGGGTGGAACTCCGAATTAACGGCACAACGATTTCCACGCTCACCGAGGAGCCTTTTCTTTTTCGGCTCCCACTCACCGCAGCAGAGGGTCCTCTGACAGTTGAAATTTTTGCGGCCGATCTGTTCGGCGCATCTAGCCTCTCGCAACTCCGTCTAACCCAAGCCACAGAATGTAGTAAGTCGTCTTCCTGCGAAAAAGGATTCGCCTGCGTAGCCGGAAGATGCGCCCCAGGGCCAGGGACGGACGGCGGACTTGGAGCTGCCTGCGAGCAAGATCGAGAATGCGGTTCCAGCCTTTGTACAACAACCTTAAAAGAAACTGAGGAAGCAGTTTGCACGGAACCCTGCCTACTTGGGCAGAAGAGTGGGTGTCCAGAGGGGTTCACCTGTGAAGCAGCGAGTGATGACGAAGGTGTTTGCTGGCCATCAAAAGGAGGCGGTTGCCAAACTGGCCCCAGCCAACATTGGTCCTACGGTATTTTCGTTCTGCTCGCTATTGGGCTTCTTTTCCGCCGACGTCGAACACCATCAAGAGCGTGAGCGACCAAGAGACAGAAGAACTTCGAGACTACGCCACTAGGATTCTTGAAACGGAAGACCTAGTAACCAAACTAGCGCCGCCACCGCTTGTCCTCGTTGATTCACCATGTGACGTCGCTCATCGTCCTGCTATGCCGGGACGACCACCGAGCCTAAAACCGGAACACGGCAAAAAAGTCAAAGTCCCGCGAGTCCAAGGCATGCAAGACCGAAATCAGCGAGTGCGAATTCTCCATGCGCTAGCAAACCATGAACTCCAAGCAGTCGAACTGTTCGCTTGGGGAATCGTCGCGTTTCCCGACACACCTGGAGCGTACCGACGTGGACTATTGTCCATTCTTCTGGAAGAGCAGATTCACTGTAATTTGTACATCGAACGCATCGAAGCAATGGGCCATTCCTTCGGTGATTTTCCTGTAAGTAATCACCTTTGGAATCAGACGAAAGACATCTGGGATCCATCAACTTTTATCTGTGCGCTTGGCCTAACTTTCGAGAACGCCAACCTTGACTTCGCCCTGGAGTACAAAGCGGAGGCCGAGAAAGTTGGTGACTTTGAAACAGCCAAGGTGCTTCAGCGAGTTCACGAAGATGAGATTCGTCATGTCGCTTTTTCTTGGCGTTGGCATAAGAAGTTCTCCGAGGAGAAAGATCTTTGGGAAAAGTACACCCAAAGTCTACCCCCGGCTCTGTCACCGGGTCGCGCTCGAGGTCGAGATTTCGACAGAGCTGCTCGCATCGCAGCGGGCATTGCCCCCGATTTCATCGATCGACTCGAGTATGAAACCTCACTGCGACCCAACGGCACTCCGCGGTGACTCGATACATACTCGCCAATTTTGATTGTGAAACAGAATACGCTGGCACCGGAGGCCAACCTCTCCCAAGTCACGTGAAAGCACTAGTCGATTCTATGGCTGCTCGCCTCTCGTTGCTCGGTGGAGAGCACTGCCAAGTCGTAAGTGGAGATGCCGTCAATTCACTAGCTCTCAATGCCGACGATTCTTTCTTGGCTTGGGCAGAAACTGAAAGCGTTACGGCACTCCGCAACTCGCTCCCTCAGAACACCAACGAAGAGTTTTCGACCAACGCCGAGGAGGGTTATTCAGAACACTTCAAAGAACGGCTTTGGGCCACCATAGGCGACGCCAAGGCTGCAAAGGCCGCGAATGATAAACGTTGGGCAGCCGAATTTCGTGAAGCTAAAGGCTGGTCCCTGCCCGGCAGCTGCCAAATAAAAACCATAGAAGACCTTCGCCAGCAAATTCAGCCGTTCAAGCCACCCGCGAAATGGGTGGTGAAAGCCCCATTCGGCACTGCAGGCAGAGAACGCGTACGTCGTATCGGAAGTCTCTTGTCTACAGATATTGCTACCCGTATTGAACGGCTTTTGACTCGGCATAAAACACTGCTTTTCGAGCCGTGGGTCGATCGAATTATTGACTTCGGCACAGTTGGTCTCATTACTCCTTCTGAAACTCTGTTTTTGCCAACCCATAAGCAAATCGTCGATGCAACCGGAGTGTGCAGGGCTATTGAGACCCACTGGCAAGGTGGCCGAGAGGCCCAACTCGACCAAGCTAATCGTCAGATAGCTGATGCCCTCAGGCGTTCCGGTTATATTGGTCCTTTTGGAATAGACGGGTTTGCCTATCGAGATGAACGTGGGCGCAAACGAATTCTTCCCCTCTCTGAAATCAACGCTCGCCTTACCTTCGGTCATGTCGCGTACGCAAAAGCGGAAAGAACAGGCTCCTCGACGGTCTTTGAGTTGGCAGCCGGCTAATTTCTTGGCTTGAAATCTCTCCCGCGGACGCGTTACCTCGGTGGTTCGGTGAGCTGCTTGCGGAATACGCCCACGTCGGTAGTCGGCAGTTTACAACTGCCCCGAACACATACGTAGGCAGTTGTCTTACCGTTCCG
>CAYPIX010000073.1:1284-18920 GCA_964410875.1 uncultured Kofleriaceae bacterium | reverse complement strand
AACCGTTTCCGTAATGAACAAGGAGTTCGGTGCGACTTTGCTAGCAGGACAAAAAATTGGGGTTTCACCCTTGGGACGAGACTTTGGTCTCCTCTCTCAAAAAGGTGGCGACTCTGGAGCCGCTTTAAAGCAAATTGGTTCTTGTCATCAACCATCAGAATTCGCTCAACGACTCGCTACCAATCCTCCATAAATGGAAACCCGTTTCGCATTTTCATTGGCAAAAGATTCTTGTTCCAGCCGTCAGATTTAGTGTCGTTTTTCGTCGGGGCAGATTGGAAAGGCACTTCCAGAAAGCGACAATTGGGATCCTTTCTTGGATTTAAACTCGACGTCATTCCGCGTTCAAACATTCGCTTTCGACTTCGGTTAACGAAAAAAGAATCAAGCCTCGTTACCCAAGTAACGTCCCGATTGTCAAAGCTATCTAGTGTCCGTCTCACATTCAGACAGAGACATGGGCGCAATAAAAACGCGCAACAAATCCTTCTTTTGGGACTAGAAGCCAACTACTGAGAACAAGCTTTCCTAGCGTTGACGAGAGGTGTAGGGAAAAATCCCACCATATGCGGTAGGGTCAACCGACATGGGGAAAAGTCTCCCTAATGTGGTGGTTTCGCGTTTTTCGCCGCAAGTAACTCGTTAAATTTCATAGGGATTTTAGCGGCACAGCTCTCGCATAGGTAATGACCGAGTGGCGGATGGGAGTAACAGAGGCGGCAAAACGGGCGGCAAAGCTGCGTTCAAGTCGCAGCCGAACCAGGCTGAGAAGACGCGCGTTTTCGTCGGGGAAAACGAGGAAACCCTCCACGCAGTCCGTGGAGCCGGTCCAAGTGTTTCGCCTGTGACGTCTCCAAAACAACGCGCGCATGGAACCACACAAGGCGGTGCGCAAAAGAGAGCGCAGACTCAAGCAGCTCAAGCACTGCAGATTAAAGCGAGAAAAAGAGCACAGACTCAAGGAGCGCAGGCAGCAAGGGTCAAGCAAATCAATGCACAGAAAAGAGCACAAACTCAAGCAGCACAGGCAGCAAGGGTCAAGCAAATCAATGCACAGAAAAGAGCACAAACCCAGGCTGCGAAGGCACGGCAATTAAATGCGAAAAAGAGAGCCAATAGCCTACCTGCACAACCGGTAGCTGCCGTTCCGTTGCAGAACGCGCCTAGCCGGGTCATCAACCAATCGAAAATTGGTCCAGCTCCTAGTCCAGCGAATCAAAACTCACAGGCTTTAGTACGGCAACCACACCAAGCCCTAGCAGTCACACAAGGCACCAGCAACCTTAGTGAAATTGTCCCGCAACTCGCATCGCTAGCCCGACGCGTGAGCATTCAGTCGAAACTCTCCAACGCTGACCACGTCCTTAAGCGGGGCCTCTCCGAGCTAATGAGTTCTCGCCGAGTTCACATTTTTTACCGACAACCAAAGGGAGGCCTTTCCACCACTGACGGGCTTGTATCAGCAGCCGGAAGCATTGCGCACCAAGTGATGTCTACTCGCAAGCCGATTATCCTTGGTCGAGCCGACAGCCACGCCGCCTACAACGCTGAGTCCGACAACCCAGGCGGAGACGGTTCAGAAGCTCTTTTTGCATTCCCTATTGGGACCATGGGGCAAGCCCTCGCGGTTTGTATTTTAGTTAGGCCCTTGCACATGGGCCGGCCGTACGGCATTGACGAAGCCAAAATCGCAAGCTTTGTTGCTTCTCACGTTGCCCCTGCAATTCAACTCCTCATCGCGCAGCAGACGTCACAAGCGCTTCAAGTCTCGGATGGAGCATCCATGTTCAGGCAGGAAGCTCTGGAACAAAACAAAATGGGAATCGGAGATGGAGAGGTCATCCGAATTTCTCCTCTTTGGATACGAAGTACCTATCGACTTCTAATTTCCATAGCAGTCATTGGCATGGCGTATCTCTTAATCGCAAGGGTCGACGAATCAAGTATCGGCCCTGCAATTATACGAGTCCAAGGTGATCAGCTTACCGCACGTACCGGAGCGACAGTTTCACGTATCCTTGTTAACTCTGGGCAACTAGTAAAGAAGGATGAACTGCTTGTAGAGCTCTACAGTGCTGCGGAAGCAGCAAGCCTTGCAGAAATCGAAAGCGAGTACCGCACAAAAATGGCGGCATTCCTACTTGAGCCCGGCAATATTGGTGCACGTTCTGGTTTAGCCACCGTAGCCGCGCAACGCCAACGGGCAAAGACTGCAGTTTCCGAAAAAAGTATTCGTGCTCCTCGCGCCGGCGTTATCAGAGATCTCCGGATCCGAGAAGGAATGCCCGTCGGCCCAGGCGATCACATAGTTACAATTGAGCACGAGGGAACATTACCTGAGGTTGTCGCCTTACTTCCCGGCACAGATCGACCGCAGCTTGCGGAAGGCATGGAGATAAAGCTCTCTATACCCGGTTATCAATCCCTTCCTGCAGAAGCAAGTATTCTTGAAATTGGCACCGAGGTTATTGGTCCTGCAGAAGCCCGTCGTTTCCTTGGGCCAACTCTTGCGGATGCTGTTCCAATCGAGGGGCCGGTCGTGGTCGTAAAAGCGCAACTAACTAGCAACATCTTCGAAGAAGGCGATCACGAGTACGAATTTTCTGACGGCATGCCGCTCCAGGCTGAAGTCACTCTCGATTCTGAAAGCATGATAGCCGCATTGTTTGGAGGGAACCTCTAGATGACTCCTCCTGTAAATCATTTCCCCGGTTACCCACCAGGACCACACGAGCAAGAGCAGGGGCGGCACGAAAAGACTCCCGAACACGAAGTCGATGTCGAAAGATTTCCGGCGTTAGCAAGACTGGGCAGTCACTTCCGCGTCAAAGGAATTCCATTTATTCAACAGATGCAATGGACGGATTGCGGTGCAGCCTGCCTTGCAATGGTGCTGAGCTATCACGGCAGAGAAATCCCGTTAGATCAACTTCGAGAAGAAATGGGTGTTTCACGCGACGGTGTCTCAGCGAGCGATATTCTTGCGGTTGCTGAACGACACGGGATGCGAGGTCGCGGCATCCGTATCGATCCAGAAGATCTGCAATTCATCGAAAAGGGAACGATTCTTCATTGGGAGTTCAGTCACTTCGTTGTGTTTGACTCGGTGTCCAAAGAGGGCGTTCACATTCTCGACCCGGCGTCCGGGCCACGTTTGGTTCCTTGGGTGGCATTTTCGCGATCTTTCACTGGAGTCGCGATTGACCTTGCCCCCAGCCATCGTTTCGCCCGCGTAAAGATTCAGGGTAAAGGGCACATTAAAGCTCTCTTCAAGGAGGTCTTTGCTGAGAAAGCCGAAGTACGCCGTGTGGTTCTTCTATCCATTCTTATGCGTGTCTTCGGTCTCGCCACACCACTCTTGACAGCAATGATTGTCGACAGAGTTGTTCCGCGCGACGACACAAGCCTGCTTTTAGTGGTTGTTCTTGGACTTGGAGCCATTGTCGGATTCTCCGCGCTTTCAAACTTGGTTCGGACACACCTCCTTTTAAGGCTCCGCGTAAAACTCGACTCTCGAATGACTATTAGTTTCCTCGAGCATATGGTCAGCCTTCCTCTTGGGTTTTTCCAACGTCGCTCTGCGGGCGACCTCATTATGCGAGTTCGAAGTAACGCCATGCTTCGAGAAACGGTCACCTCGCAGACCTTCTCAGCGATTCTCGATGGCCTTTTCGCGATAATCTATCTCGCACTCATCCTTTGGTTGAGTCCATTATTAGGTCTTGTCGCCTTTGGTCTTGGTGTCCTCAACGCGATGATGTTTTTCGCTACCAAAAGCAAGAACACCAACCTCATGTCGGCGAGTTTGGACTCTCAGGCCAAGACTCAGCACGAAATGGTTCAGATCCTCGAAGGGATCGAGACTCTTAAGTGTGCCGGTGCAGAGCAAAGAACCGTACAAAACTGGTCCAACCTCTACGCGGATGAGCTCAACATCGCTCTCCAACAGGGAGCATTGGGAGCCGCAATCGACAGTCTTCGGTCTGCAGTCCAAGGAATGGCGCCGGTCATTATTCTTTCTCTTGGAGCTACTCAGGTCCTTTCAGGGAGCATTTCTCTAGGAACCATGCTCGCCCTGAACGCGTTAGCCATGGGTGTTTTTGGACCGGTCTCTGCGCTGCTCTCGAGCGCAATCTCCGTACAAATGCTTCGGAGCTACCTGGTACGTGTGGCCGATGTTCTCAACACAGATCCCGAGCAAGATCAACGGAAAGTCTCCGCGGCAGCACCACTTCGTGGTCACGTCACAGTAAAGAATGTCAGCTTCAAGTTCTCGCCAAAAGGGCCGCCGGTTCTGAACAAGATCAATTTAGATATTCTTCCGGGCACGACGGTAGCGTTGGTCGGCGAGTCGGGCTCTGGAAAATCGACATTGGCGAAGCTTCTTGTAGGAATGCACAAACCACAGGCTGGACAGATTTTCTTTGACGGTAAATCTATAAACGAACTCGATATTCACAGCATCCGGCGACAAGTGGGTATTGTGCCCCAGCACCCTTACTTATTCGGTGGTTCTATACGAGCGAATATCGCACTCTCGGATCCAGATGCCTCAATGGATCGGGTGGAATTTGCGGCACGAATCGCTGGCATCGACCAAGACATCCAGGCAATGCCGATGGGCTACAACACGCCAGTCACCGCTGGAGGCTCTTCTCTATCAGGGGGCCAGCGACAGCGACTTGCAATAGCAAGGGCGGTGCTGATCAGTCCAGCAATCCTCATGATGGACGAAGCGACATCGGCACTAGATTCGATTACCGAACAACGAGTGGTACACAACCTAGATCAAATCGGTTGCACGAGAGTGATTATTGCGCACCGGCTTTCAACAATCGTCAACGCAGACCTAATCGTCGTTATGCACAAGGGTAATATTGTCGAAGCAGGTAACCACGCGAGCCTAATCGCTCAGGGCGGATACTACGCTCACTTGGTCCGCGGTCAGCAAGGCCGAGGCCCGAGGCCAAAACAACTGATGGGGGCGGGGCAATGAAAAAGTTTTTGATTCTTGTTTCCGTTGTGGCATTGGCCGGTTGTTCTTCTAGCAACAAAGAGAAGCCAGCTGCACCTCCGACCAGCGCGCCCACAAAGACAAAGGCAATCGCCCCACCGTCGGCAAATGCTGACCACGTAGGAGTAGTCGCTGCAGGACGAACCTCTGTCGTGGTGGCCAAAGTCGATGCCAGGGTGGAAAAAGTATACGTACGCATGGGAACCTGGATAGAAAAGGGGGCACCTATCGCTAAACTCGACGATGAGTCTCTACGACCACTAGCAATTTCCGCTCGAGGTTCCGTTGATGCTGCGAGAGCAGCATACCGAGGCGCAAGCATATCCGTAGCAGACGCCCGTAGGCGCCTACGTGTAGAACGCAGTCTTTTCAACAAAGGCGTCACCGCAAAGGAGACGGTCAATACTGCGCAAGCGGACGTCTCCAGAGCAAGCGCCGCCGCGGCACAAGCTCTAGCAGGACTCAAGAGTGCGGAAGCAGAGGCACAACGAGTCGAACAGCTTCTGACAGATGCAACGCTTCGCTCACCGATGAGTGGTTTGGTCTCTGTTCTGCGAACCACCGAAGGTCAAATGGTCGGCAATGGGCAAACCATTGTAAGGATCGTCGACCCCAAGGAAGTTAAGATACGGTTTGCTGTACGAAGTGAACAAGCTAAAGACCTTACGGTCGGCAAAGTTATCTCCTTCAAATCTAACGAGCACCAGTATCGAGCCGTCGTACGCGAAGTAGCTCCAGAGCTAGAACCCCCCCTACAGCTCATCGTCGCAGAGGCCGACTTGCAAGTAGGAGCTGCGCCCCTTCCACGCCCAGGACTTGTGGGAACAGTGAGTCTAGGAGGGAGCTAATGCTTAGGAAGACTATCGGGCTATTAGCCATCCTGCTGGTCTCCCAAGTCGGAGTTGCGGCCGCAAACAGCGACAATTCATTTTCCTTAAGACAGTTGCTGGAAGCCGCTTCGCGAAGCAATCCTTCGTTGAAAACTGCTTACTTTGATAAGGACGCAGCAACTGGCTCAAGTACAGCGGCAGCTGGTGCCGATGACTTCGTTCTAGGTTCTTCCCTCTCATACAACGGTCAAAAATCGCCATTGATCCCTGGCCGAAACCCCATCCAGCAAACTGTAGGAGAAACTATTTCGGGAACCGTTTCGGTCTCTCGTTCCCTACCTACTGGAGGTCAAGTCGGTGTTTCAGTGAGCGGTAGAACCTCAGTACAACAATTCCAAAACCTACTCGACAACAACGTTGTTCTCGATCCCGCGCAGACCTCCACCAGTGAAATATCAGCAAATTTCTCACACCCCTTACTGCGTGGTGCCGGGTCCAGCGTTGCACGCGCGAATAGAAAGTCGGCAGAATTACAACTCTCGGTCGCAGAACTCGAGGTAAGACGACAGGCAATAGCAACCATACAAGAGGTATCGGACGCCTACTGGGGCCTCGTTCTGGCAAAAGAAATTGTTAAAGTTCGAGAAAGCGCAGTCAAAGATGCCGAGAAAGAACTCAAAGCGAGTGTTGCTGCGATAAGAGCCGGAACAATCCCATCTAGTTCAAAACGAGTCGTGGAGCACCGAATTGCTGTACGCCAACAAGAAGTCGTTTCCGCAAAACTTGATGTAGCAGAACGCTCTCTTGCGCTTCGGATTTTGGTAGGACTCGAAGTAGGACCAGACGATGTTTATATTGAGACAGCCGATAGACTGTCCATGAAAGACAGACAATTTCGCACCGAGGAGACGATTCAACTCGCTCTCGAGCAAAACCCTGGTCTGGCGCAAGCTCGTTTAGGGGTTGAATCGGCTCAAATTCAAACACGCGTTGCAAAGGACGGCCAATTGCCACAACTTGACGCGAGCGTTAATGGCTCATTGCTCGGGATATCAAATAACCTTGGCGACTCTGCCTCCCAACTGGGAAAGGGTAACAACTACCAAATCAGCGCCCAGCTCTCTTTTCAATATGAAATCCTAAACCGAGCGGGCAAGGGCTCCGCCCAAGCCGCCAAAGCTCGTTCGGAAATTGCTCGCATCGGTTTACGACAAACCGAGCGCACACTTAAATCGCAGGTTATCATGGGTATTTACCGGGTTCGAGGCGCATACCAGAACATCCGCGTTGGCCGCACCGCCGTTGAGCTCGCAGAAAAAAACCTCTCCTCTGAGAGGACCAAATTCAGGGCCGGACGGTCCTCCACCTTCCAGGTGCTCGAAAGACAAGCGGAACTTCGTGACGCTAGGATCTCTCTAGCTCAGTCGATTTCCAGCCACCGCCAAGCTGTCTCAACGGTCGATACTTTGACCGGTGAGATCCTGGTTAGAAGTGGAATTCGTTTCGTCGACATTGAGTAAACTACGTCATTTCTGGAAACAGGTATTCGATACTCGAACACTGTATTTTTGGAACTTTATTGAGCCTAACTAAGCACCGGTAATTCCCAACTTGTTGGAATGGCTCCGAAGCTGATAGTTGCTGATGTAAGTGCTTTTGCTACCCCTATAAGGAAGCAAATGACCCGCAAAAAGATCACTACCCGCCTGGCTGTCTTAGCCGTTGGTATCGCGCTGGGAGCCTTCCTGAACAGCAACGAAGCCGCGAAAGCTTCTCCAAAGGAAGAGCAGCTCAAAATCGTTCGAATCCCTCAGGTGTTCAACACGACTACTGTAAAGACAAAGGAAGAGTGCGACTTTCCCATTTACGGTTTGGTAGTTGATGAAACCGTTACGGTTAATGAGACTCCCACCGATGAAGAAGAAAGCAGAAGAGCAAACCGCGAGCTTTCACGGGTCCGATTCGGTATGTCACGAGATGAAGTGTCAAGAATAGCTCCAACTGCAAGTCGTTGGGCCGATGGAGCCTACGCGTCTAGCAATGGGTCACGCCTATCCATGCAATTCGATGGACCTCAAAATACCCTTAGTGGTTTCACTGTCAGTTTCCCAAGCCAAGGTAGCTCTCTTCAAAGCTCTATCAGCCAACGCTTCGGCCCAGGTGTCCCATTTCAAGGAAGGACCATTTGGAACCAACCTGACACAGGGGTTCGCACAGAATTTCAACCTCAAGGTGATGGCGGAGAAATAACACTAACTCCGTACGTTTCCATCGAACAGTTTGTAGATCCAGAGGAAGGCACCATTGGCAGTGAAGACATCCCTACCATCGGTTCCACCAAAGAAGAACTCATAGCCACCTACGCTCCAAACGTCTTCGAAGACGGAGACGAATTGGTTATCTTGACTCCACCCATAGAATTCTCATCGGTTCCGACCGAGTCCATCGTCTTTTTTGACGAAAACGGGCTAGCAAGTGGTTTCACCATTAGCTCCAGCGTCGATCTTGACGTAGATCAAAACGGTACAACGTTACTTGCTGGTCTCTTAGAAGACCGCTTCGGTGACCCTGTAGACTTCTCCGACAACACCGAGAGCTTCCTGAGTGAAGAGAACTCTATTGATCTGGCCTCTACCGGCGACCTACTTTCAATCTCCGTTGGCGTAATCTAAGGCTCTTACACCTCGCTGCGGCTTCTCGAAGGGGGAGGAGGCGTATTATCTCCTGTCGTCTTACGGCCAGGAATTAGATTGCCTCCTTTCTCGAAACCAACCGAGGTTAACCATTTGGAAGCAGCGTCGGCTTTGCCGTGGGCGATTGCAAACTCCACGACGTCACCAGACTGCAATTTTTCAGTCCCATCAACTAGCACCAGTTTCTTTTTTGCCCGGTGCAGTAGCAGGGGAATCGCTGACTCTCTTGGAAGAGCGGACAGAGACGATGAATCTGGATTCTTCCCGCCATTATAGGTCCACGTCTCATAAACTAGTTTTTCTCGTACAGCTTGTTGGAACCAGGACGTCAGTCGTCGTGGAGCAGCAAACAATTTCCGCGCCCCTAAATCGCCAAGCATCTTTTCAGTGACACCAGTGTTATCAGTTTCCAGGTTCACGTACAGCTTTGGCCCCTTGAACAGGTCGTTTATTTTTCTAGCGAAAAGAAAATTAACGCTCTCGTTCGGCGTCATACCGACGCAGGCGATTCGAACACCGGCCTGGGCACGGGCAAGGGTCCGTTCCTCCAAGCCGTTTCCGTAGATAATTGTAAAGGCCTCCGACTCTGCGAGGTTGCATTGGTCTGGATTCGAATCAACAAACACCACAGTCTCCCCGGCATCACGCAGCCGACCGCCCACATGTCTGGCAAGCTTATTCGCACCTAGAAACAGGTAACCGACATTACTCTTTAGTCGAAGTCCCAACAGCGATGCGACTATTCCGCCCGTCAGGCCCTGTAGAACGACCGTTGATGCGATCACGAGGAAGACCAGTGCACGAACCTCCGTCCCGCCGGGGATTCCTTTTTCCGCGAGTTCAATAGCAAACAAACTCGCAACTGCGGCGGCGACGATTCCTCTGGGCGCTAACCAGGAACAGAACAGTTTTTCCTGCAACGTCATATTGGTTCCCCAAGTACTGGCGAATACCGTCATGGGCCTTACGACAAACATGAGACCGCAAACGGTCAAGACACCGGGCCAACCAAGTCCAACCACATCTGCAATTCGTACATCTGCTCCCAAGAGAACAAAAAGCGTTGCAATGAGGAGAGCCGTCAACTGCTCTTTAAAGTGAATTAGCTCTTCTAACGCGTGGTTACGAGTATTTGCGACCACCATTCCCGCGATAATTGCGGCCACAATCCCGCTTTCGTGTTCGAGGCTGTGGCTGATTTGAAAAATAACAACCGCACCCCCGAGGGCAAGAATGTTCTGAAGGTCTTCGGGAACAATTCGTTTCCAGCGAAAAAGCACAGAAAGCACTACACCGCCAACAGCTCCGACCACCGTTCCAACGCCATAGCGTAAAGCCAACGATCCGAAGCCGCGCACAACGGACTCTCCACTGGGAACCAACATCACTTCCAACGCGACGACAGCGATAATTGCTCCAACCGCATCGATAAAAATGCCTTCGGCTTCGAGCACCGTTGAGACTTGGTGTTGGACTCGCAGTCTTCGCAGGATCGGCGTGACCACTGTAGGACCGGTCACGATTACTAAGGTTCCGAACAAAAATGACAGACGGAAATTCCAACCCATGAAGATCGACGCACAGAGTGTCGCCCCCACTGCGCTCACAAGTACGCCGACCGTTACCAAGCGCCTGATTGGTTTTGCCTGGCGCCGAAGCCGGCGCAAGTTCATATGAAGGCCACCCTCAAAGAGAATGACCGCCACTGCAAAACCTACAACTGCCTGAAGCGAACTACCTAGTAGGGACGGGCGAACAAGACTCGCTCCATCAGGGCCGAGCCCAACGCCAGTGGCTAAAAGTAATACAACTCCCGGCAGTCTCAAATGCCTAGCTAAGACTAAAGCGAAGACGCCGATAGCCATCGCCAAAGCCACCGTAAGGGATGAATTATCCAAGGTCCGCGCAGTGTAACCGCTCAATCCACCTAGTAACAACTCAAGTTTTTTCTTGTGGAAAGGGCCACTCCTGCAGCCAGTCATTCGTGACGTTCTGACTCGCTGCGGCACGTGGTTCGGTCACTTGGCAACGGTGCGCTTACGGCATGCAAGTTGCTCATTGATGAAACCAGCGCTGCCGCTGCGGGCGACGCCTCCCCCCACCCCACACCTGTAACCTAGAGTTACAGATGAGACCCGCCCGCAGTGGTTTGCGTTTTTCCGCGACGCACTTTGGTATTGTCTTGGTGCTCTGGTAAGAAGTCATCAATGGCCTCTGCGCCCATTTCCCTCGCGGCGATTGATACCGGCTCCAATGCGATCCGAGTGATCATCGCAAACGCGCAAAGTCCACAGGAAATAAATGTAATCGAGGCAGAGCGCGTTCCTGTTCGTCTGGGCCACCACACCTTCACCCACGGTGAACTCGATAAGAAATCAATAGAGCGCGCCGTCGGAGCCTTCTCGAGATTTCGCAAGCTCTTCGACCAACACGGAGTTGAGCGATACAGAGCCGTAGCAACCAGCGCCTTACGTAATGCCAGCAACCGAGAAGATCTCCTCGGAAAAATCTTCCGTCAATGCGGAATCGAAGTTGAGGTAATCGACGGCCAGGAAGAAGCAAGGCTGGTTCAAAAGGCCGTGTCTCAAGCCTTCGCACCGGATATGCCCCCGGACATAATTGTTGATCTCGGCGGTGGATCCCTGGAAATAACGGCGAAACTCAAGGATGAGTGGCACACCTGCTCGATCAAAATTGGAACCGTTCGACTGTTAGAAACATTTGGACTCAAAGGCGCATTAAGCGCCGATGAAGCGAGAATGATCCGGCGGTTTGTGGCCTCTTCGCTCGCCGCACAGGTGCCTAGTTCCTTCATTGGAGAGGAGGCCACAGCCGTAGCCTGCGGAGGTAATGCTGAAACACTTGCGCGAATCTCAAGTGGCTCTGAAAAACGAATTCTTTCATTCAAAGTCAACGCGTTAGAAAGCGTTCTCCCCGAGATACTGGATTCCGATATCGAAGAGAGAATGAGTGAGTATTCGGTGCGAAAAGATCGGGCCGAAGTAATGGGAGTTGCTGCCATCGTTTTTGCCGGAGTGGCAGACTATCTAAATCTGAAAAAGTTCCTTGTGCCCAAAGTAGGCATCCGCGAAGGCGTTCTCCTCGACCTCGCTGAGGCCAGCGTAGGAGAGCTCAGTCAAGACCAAGAGCCACATACTGTCGCCATGGCAAGAACATTCGCAGCCAGACTAGGTCACAACACAACCCACGGTGAGCAAGTCCGCCGAATTGCCGCCACACTGTTTTCTCAACTAAAAGGGGTCCACAAACTCTCCGACAAGTTCATGTTGCCGCTTCAGCTCGCCGCAATGCTTCATGACATCGGTGAGGTAGTAAATCGCCGGAGCCACCACAAGCACACGGAGTACCTCATATCCAATGGGCGAATCCCTGGCTTGGAATCGCCAGAAAGAGAACTGGTAGCAGCTATTGCTCGAGGCCACCGGAAAAGCATGCCTTCGGACAAGTATCCGTCGTTCGTAGACCTCCCAGAGAAACTAAAAACCCCTGCAAAAAAACTCGCTGCTATTCTACGGCTAGCGGACTCTCTAGATTCAAGTCACCGACAACAAATCATTGCCGTACGTTCAGATAGTTCCAGCGGAGAAATCACACTAGACGTCAGCGTTGCTGCTGACGACAACGACCTACCCAGCCCAGAGCACGTGAAATCCAAGGCGTTCGAGGAGCTCTTCAAGAAGGAAGTCGTGTGCAACATTACGCAGGTTTCCAACGCGAAGAGTCCTGGCCGAAAGTCGGGAGACCGGCAGCGCACAAAACGAATTAAGTAAGTAAGAGATTTTGGATAACCCGGTAGGTCATGCCCCATACGGTGTAGCCAGCATAGTTCCAACACGGCAAAGCCATTTGTTGAGACCCACTTTGATAGAGGTGTTCTGCATCAAAATCTCCATCCGCGGTAGGTTTGAGAGGTAGCCAAAAAAAGGATGCCGCCTCGGGTCCTAACGTGACCGACACCGGCGAATGGGTCAAAAATACAAACGGCGAAACCAATAGGGGTTTTTGAGGGGTTTTTGAATAAGGCCGAATCTTTTCAAGGCAGCCGATTGGGGACGCTATCTGCGCCAAGTCGACCCCGAGCTCCTCGTAACTTTCCCGCTCGGCTGTCAATAGTAGCGACTTATCATCCAGTTCTGCTTTCCCCCCAGGAAGAGAAACATGTCCCGTCCACGGATCGCCTTCGCACTCGGTCCGCTGCATGAGAAGAACTTCAGGCCCCTTGTCGCCATAGCGAAGGACAAGAGCGACCGCGGCATCGATCCCAACATTCGGTGTGCAACCCTCGGGGATCCGCCGGAGTCTCTTTTTTATATCTTCAAGACGGAGCAAAACAGTCGCGTCACTTTTTTAGAGCCGCAGGATCTGTTGTTTCTAAGAATTCTCCCACTGCGCGGACTCCAGCAGTTATTGCTGCGTCTAGATCATCAAAAACAACTTCCTCCGACGATTCGGGTGCGCTTTTCAGGAGACTGTCTATCCCTTCGCGCGAACGTTTAGACACCACGACGAACGCCGGGAAGGGCATACTGCCGTCGCTGTCGCTATCGGACAAAGCACTGGCCGCCTCGATAACCCCCAGAAGTCCGTAGCCCCAAGAGTAGTCCAGCCGAGAAAAATCGAGAATTAGGCACGCTACATCCCAAGACGCCATCGAGGCCAAAACCACACCGCGCATATAAGCAGCGTCGTCTTCTCCGCTCGATCCCACCCTATATTCTCCGGCAAACCCAACGACTTGAATCAGCGTATCCCTGGACCCATCGAGAACCCCATGAACAGTGTGGGTAATATTGCTGAGAGATTCTAGTTTTCTCGCGACGAGGTTCATGCTCTCGCTACATTACCGAGGAACCGGAGCCAGAATCGTTTCCAGAAAGCGGTCTAGCGCGCCCGCCAGCTTCAAGCTGAGAAGGCGGTTTTGCAGCTGCCAATGTCTTTCGGCCATCATCAAAATACACGTCGACCTTACCTGGTGCAGGAAGCCCATCAACCACACCTTGTCCGAACGTAGGGTGATCAATTCGGTCTCCTAATTCGTACTGCCCTTTGATGCTGTACTTCTGGCTCGGCTTATCGTTGGCTTCTACTCGCGGAGCTTCCGGTAGCTCCGGTTCTGCAGTCTTCTTGGTTGTCCTTTTTCGAGTAGTCGTTTTCTTTTTGGGCTTGGCCTTGGCCTTGGCCTTGGCAGCCTTGGCCTTCGCTTCACCAACGGGCTTGTACTTGTGCGTCGCGTTACATTCTTTGCATTGAACCTTGGCGATTTCTGCCTCAACCATTGCGACTACGACGTGCCACACGTCTCCGCATTTGCCACAACCTGATTCAATATCTGCTCCTACCGCGACCGTCATTTTCCGACTGTCGCACAGAGTGGAAGAAACGTGTGGCAGCGTTTTGCATTTCCATGCTCCCGGTTTGGCACTTCCTAGGTGAACGACCCTTACCGTTAAGGACACAGCGAGGATGACATCTTCCGCCCAGCCTGTATCATGCGAAGCTAAATGGTCCCATCGAACATTGTTCGCCACAAAGGCAAGGTGACTGGAGTTGCGCGCGCAACTCGTATGGGCCAGCGTGGCGTTATTGTTTGGCTTACAGGCCTATCTGGTTCCGGTAAATCTACCGTTGCCTACGAGTTAGAAGCAAAGCTTCACGAGTTAGGCCACACTAGTTACACGCTCGACGGCGATAATATCCGCCACGGTCTCAACTCAGATCTCGGCTTCTCGCCCTCCGACCGGGAAGAGAATATACGTCGAATAGGTGAAGTCGCGGCTCTGTTTGCAGACGCGAATCTAATCGCAATCACTTCGTTTATTTCCCCATACATAAAGGACCGGGAACGCGCCAGGCAACTGGCGGGCAAGAATCGTTTCGTGGAGGTTTATCTGGATGTCCCCCTAGAGGTTTGCGAGAGCCGGGACCCCAAAGGCCTATACGCCAAAGCCCGCAGCGGTGACATTCCCAACTTTACTGGTATATCTGCTCCCTACGAAGTCCCCGAAAACCCGGAAATTAGGCTAGAAACAAACTCCCATAGCCCTTCCGAGTGTGCTGACCAAATTATTTCCTACCTTGCAAAGCAGGGATTTCTAAGCGCTGAATAACAACCCATAGAACCGAACGTATATGAGCAAATACAACCTTCCCCATCTCGACCAACTCGAGTCAGAAGCGATCCACATCTTCAGAGAAGTGGTCGCTCAATTCGAACGGCCCGTCATGTTGTATTCCGTCGGAAAAGACTCGTCCGTTATGGTGCGCCTCGCTCAAAAAGCGTTCTACCCAGGAAAACTCCCCTTCCCTCTCCTCCATATCGATACGGGATACAAATTCAAAGAGATGTACGAGTTCCGCGACGCGTTCTGTAAAGAGATCGGCGCTGAGCTTCTCGTTCACCGAAACGAACCGGCAATCGCAGACAAAACCAATCCATGGGACCTCGGAACCAGCCGCTGTTGCGCTTTGCTAAAGACACAAGGACTACTAACAGGCCTAAAGATAGGTGACTACGATGCCGCATTTGGTGGAGCGCGCCGTGACGAGGAAAAATCCCGCGCGAAAGAACGAGTCTACTCTTTCAGAAACAGCCACGGTCAATGGGACCCAAAAAATCAGAGACCTGAGCTCTGGAACCTCTACAACGGGCACCATAAAAAAGGCGAAAGCATCCGAGTCTTTCCCCTTTCCAATTGGACAGAACTGGATATTTGGCTCTACATCTACCGAGAAGAAATACCAATTGTCCCTATGTACTTCGCAAAAAAACGCGAAATGATCGTAAGAGACGCACAACTCCTTCCTATAGAGGGCCCAATGCGATTGCAGCCAGGTGAAAAGCCTGAATCGGTCATGTGTCGTTTCCGAAGCCTCGGGTGCTCGCCATGCACCGGCGCCGTCCGCTCCGAAGCGGACACGATGGAGAAGATTATCGAAGAGTTGATGACAGCTAAACAGTCGGAACGAGTTACCCGTGTCATCGATCACGACCAAGACGGCTCTATGGAGCTCAAAAAACGCGAAGGATATTTCTAGTGGGTATCAAGGAAGTACTAGCGGCAAACGAGCGCAAGGACCTTCTTCGGTTCTTAACGTGTGGTTCTGTCGACGACGGCAAATCAACATTGATCGGTCGTTTACTTAACGACAGTAAGCAAGTCTATGAAGACCACCTTCAAAGCCTAGAAAAGGACAGTAAGAAGGTAGGCTCCGCTGGCGAAAAAATCGACTACAGCCTCCTTTTAGACGGCCTCAAAGCCGAACGCGAGCAAGGCATCACTATCGATGTTGCGTATCGTTACTTTTCAACACCCCGGCGGAAATTCATTATCGCCGACTGCCCTGGACACGTTCAATACACTCGCAACATGGTCACCGGAGGCTCAACCTGCAGCCTCGCGGTCGTTCTGATAGATGCGGAAAAGGGTGTTCTAGAACAAACGAAACGGCACAGCTTCATCGTTTCACTCCTTAACATTCCCCACGTGGTTGTGGCCGTGAACAAAATGGACCTAGTTGGTTTCTCTGAAGAACGGTTCCAAGAAATTCGGCGGGAATACACCGAATTCGCGACCCGACTCTCGGTGAAAAACCTCTCATTCGTTCCGCTGTCCGCGCTGGAGGGCGATAACGTAGTCGACAAAAGTGATCGAACTCCGTGGTATCCGGGCATGTCGATGCTCGAGCATCTTGAACGTGTTCATGTAGCGTCCGACCGTAACTTGGTCGACCTCCGGTGGCCTATCCAATATGTCCTTAGACAAGACTCAAAATTTCGTGGATTTTCCGGCACGATCGCTTCAGGCATTCTTCGAAAAGGCGACGAAGTTGAAATTCTTCCCTCCCGAAAACAAACAAAAATAGCAGAACTCGTTTCCTACGATGGCCCTGTCGAAGAAGCATTTCCACCGATGGCAATAACTGCTCGTTTCACCGACGAAGTAGACGTAAGCCGCGGGGACATGGTTGTGAAACAAGGAAACCAACCACGCGTCGAAAGCGAAATAGAAGCGGTTTTGGTTTGGATGGATGAGGCACCAATGGTGCGGAGTCGGCCCTACAAAATAAAACACGCTACCTCTGAGACCAAAGCTGAATTCTCCGAACTTCGATATCGTTTTGACATCAATACCCTCCACAGGGAAGACGCCGACGCGTTGAAACTCAACGAAATAGGCCGCGTTCGGGTGTCTCTGGCCTCACCAATTCCATTTGATCCTTATCAGCGAAATAGAACGACCGGCAGTTTTATCGTAATCGATCCAATCAGCAACGGGACCATTGCCGCGGGCATGATTGTCGACAGAAACACGCCAGATCGCTCAAAGAGCCAAGCAGGCGCGAGACATTCCATTCTACGCCCCAAGAACAGCTTGGTAACAAAGGCTGAACGACGCGAACGCCTCGGACACGATGCGGCAACGATTTGGCTTACTGGTTTACCCAAAGCAGGCAAGTCGACGATCGCCTTTGCCCTGGAGCGCCAACTCTTCGATAGAAACAGGCTTGTTCATGTACTCGATGGCGAAAACCTACGACTGGGAATAAGCGATAATCTCGGATTCCAGGCGCTTGAACGCAGCGAGGCAGTTAGACGCGCCGCACACGTCGCCAAGCTTTGTAATAACGCCGGTCTCGTGACAATAGTGGCTTTGGTCTCCCCGTTCCAGGCTGACCGCGAAGCAGCCAAAGCCATCATCGGACAAGAGCGTTTTTACGAAGTTTACCTAAGTGCTCCAGCCGACGCCTGCGCCGAGAGAGATACAGATCGGTTGTACGAGAAAGCAAAGAGCGGAGAGATTCCAAACTTTACTGGGGTCACTGCACCTTACGAAAAACCACCAACGCCAGCGCTAGAACTGCCAACTCACGAAATTGAAGTAGACGAATCGGTTTCGCGGATATTGTCTCTCCTGTCATGAACAAAACGACAGGTAGGAACGCATTGCCGGCTCTACCCCGGTAAGAAAAAGCCTCTTGTTCTTACATCGAAAGAACTAATTCTGTTCGATAAAATATAGGAGTGGGGAAACGGCTCATCTTCTTAGCTGCGACACTAACTCTAGCCTTTAGCTGCGG
>CAYPIX010000073.1:0-1184 GCA_964410875.1 uncultured Kofleriaceae bacterium | reverse complement strand
ACGGCGATGGCGACGGCGACGGCGACGGCGACGGTGACGGCAACGGAGGCTTCTGCGCCTTTGAAAACCGCTGCGGTCTGAATTGCTGCGAAGAAGGCCAGCTCTGTTTCGCTGGCGGTTGTTCCGATGTCGGCAGTACCTGTTTCGATGACTCTGATTGCGGAGCTGAGGAATACTGTGAAGACGGCTTGAATCCTGACGAGCCTATGGTCGGCGAAGGACCTCTGTGCCTTAGACCAGAGCCTCTTGAAGGCCTATGCCTATCTATTCCACCCAGTTGCGATCCAAGTTCACCCGACTGCGATGAAGTCTGCGAGTATCGCCCACCTGTTGAAAACCTTGACGTCGTAACCAAATGGACATGGGGACCGGTGGCAGACGAATTCCCTAACGAAACCGACGTATGGTCTACGCCAGCGGTCGCCCGCATGGTCGATTCAAACTGCGATGGGCGCTTCAACGATGCCGACCCACCATCAGTTGTCGTTGTAACCAATGACAGCGTAGGAACCTGGTGCGGAGGAAGATGCAGACAGGGCGTACTTCGTGTGCTGGACGGCGCTACTGGCCGAGAAGTTTGGTCTCTCGACGAACCAGAGGCTGGCTCTGTCGGTTTCGCCGGAATTTCTGTCGCCCTCGGCGACTTCGACCACAATGGCACGATTGAAATCGCCACTGTTACCGGAGAAGGAAAAATTGCAGTCGTAAGTAACGAAGGTCAGGTGCTCGCGCTGTCCTCTGATACTCTCACGGAAATATCTAGTGGATCGTTTGGGTGGGGCGGCGGCCTTGCTGTTGCAGATATGGAAGGCGACAGCACTGTCGACATTGCGTATGCTGCAACGGTTTTTGAATACAATGCTGCCCTTCAAACAGTTACTCTCAAATTTAGGGGCACAAACGGTTTAGGCGGCGGTGCCAACCGAGCATTGTCTACCTTCGTCAACCTGGACGATGACGCAGATTTAGAGCTTTTGGCCGGAAGGACTGCTTATAAATCCGATGGAAGCGTTTTATGGAATATCACCGGTGGCGACGGGTTCCCAGCAGTGGCGGATTTCGACGGCGACTCTGCACCTGATATTGCGCTCGTGCGAAGCGGTCGACTGGCTCTCCTAGATGGAGCAACTGGCGGAATGCTTTTTGACGGTGCTCTCCCTGGAAGCGGCAGCGGAGGCCCACCG
>CAYPIX010000072.1:0-19330 GCA_964410875.1 uncultured Kofleriaceae bacterium | reverse complement strand
TATTTGGATTTCTCCTGAAGGAACGCGATCTAAAACTGGAAAGCTTGGCCCCCTTAAACGAGGGGGATTTCATTTGGCTAAGCAAACCGGGTGCCCCATCGTTCCAATGGCAATTCTAGGAACGGGCGACGTGCTTCCGCGAAAAGCAGCAAAAATGGTTTATGACCAAAAAGTGCGTGTAATTTTCGGTTCGCCCATAGAAGTTACAGAATTAAATGTCGATGAGCTTCAGGAAAGGGTACGACTTTTCCTTACTGAGAAACTTGAAGAAAACGAGACTGATTCGCCGGTTTCTTCTACACGTGGCGAGAGAACAGCCGATACCGCATAAACGCCGCCACTCAATCCGTGTGCACTCCACGCCTACAAGTGCTCTAACCACTTGAGCCGTGGCCTTCTGTAGGCGGCACTAACCTTGCTAAATTAGAGGTTCTTGTGAACGCGGTCGTACCAATCATCCTGGGCGCAGCAGTGTTGCTGGTTGTCGCTCTAATGAGTGCTTGGTCGTCTCTTCGCTCTCGGCGAAAAGGCGGCAAGCCAGCTATGAATACTGGCCCAAAAATTCTCATTCACAGTATCAACGACGAGAGGTGCACCGGTTGCGATGCATGCGTCGCTGTCTGTCCAACCAACGTACTCGACCTTGTCGAGAACAAGAGCCGTGTTCTCCATTTCGAAGACTGCATCCAATGCGAAGCATGTATGTGGGCATGTCCAACGACTGCGCTGGTGATGCACCCCGAAGACAAAGAACCTCCACTTGTTAAACAACCTGATCTTGACGGTAACTTCCAGACCAAGGTTCCTGGCCAATATTTGATTGGCGAAGTCGCTGGTAAACCTCTAGTCAAAAACGCAGCTAACCTCGGTAGGGCCGTTGTGGAACACATGATCCAAGACGGCCTCCGTCCTTCTGGCAATCAAACGGTTGATGTTGCAATAGTAGGTTCAGGTCCCGGTGGTTTATCGACTGCTCTCACCTGTGTGAACAAAGGACTTTCTTACCTTATCTTCGACAAGGAACACATCGTTGCGTCCACCATCGCCCGCTACCCAAAAGGGAAGCTCATCATGGCGGAACCATACGACTCCCCAAACTACTCGTTTCTACCGGTCTTCGATTCGAGCAAAGAAGAGATGATTCCAATCTGGGAAGACCTAACTGCGCGACTCGACATACAGATCAAACTTGGAGAGGCGGTCGAAACCGTAACGCGAAAATCCAACGGGATCTTCGAAGTAAAGACTACACAGGGAAGTTATCAAGCCCAGCGAGTTGTCCTAGCCACAGGTCTTCGCGGCAAGCCAAGGACACTCGGTGTCCCTGGCGAAAATCAGCCGAAGATTCATTCCCTCCTCGAAGATCCAGATGAGTTCCGCGGACAAGCTGTGTGCGTTACTGGCGGCGGTGACTCGGCACTCGAGGCAGCGGCAGCGCTGGCCGACGCGGGCGCAAAAGTACTCCTTTCGTACAGAGGTCGTTCTTTCAATCGTGCGGCCCCGAAGAATAAACAGACTATCGAATCCTACGAAGCACAGCGGCGAATAAAAGTTAAGTACCAATCCCAAATCGTCGAGTTCGGTGTTGAATCAGTCATTGTTCAGATGGCTGATGGTTCCCAAAAACAGTATCCAAACCACGCGTCTTTCGTACTTATCGGTGCAGACCCACCAGTTAAGTGGTTAAGCAAGTTGGGCATTGAGTACGTCGAGCGCCCTCACATGCATTCAACCGGTAGCCCGCACGAACTCGTCCAGAGATTCGTTCCCGACGTGCCGGAATGCCCAGAGACAGCAGCGAGTGCAGCTGCGTACATTAAGGGGCAAGCGGTCGCTGACGATTTCCGAGCAAGCCGCTCCCAAGTCGCAGCGAAATCAGGAGATTCGGTTGGCTCTGTGGGACGTGCTCTATCGGGGGTTGGTAAGTTAGAGCAACCGATGCCTCTATCGCAATTTGCGAAAGAGAATCGAAGACGCCATCGCGGCGATGGCCGCCGTGACAAACTAGATGCTCGAGAGCGAACGCGTGTCCTTCGCATGCTTCGAGACGAAGGTGGAAGGCTCGCGCATGAAGATTCACAACTATACCTCCTTGATGATTCGGTCGAACGGTCTGCCGTTGTCGAAGAGGGTCGAATGGACAGCCTTGTCGGAGGAAGCCCGGCTGCCTACCAAGAAAAACCATCACGAGCGAAGGGAAAGGTCACCGCGGGAAGATCGGCGGAACGACCTCGTGGAGCTGATGAGGAGTACGCTCCTCTTACCCTTCCCCCGGGTGAGGGGTTCCTTGATGCACCCCCAGATTCGAATCGTTCCCCCGCGGAGCTACAACCCAAGGAAGCGGTAATCGTTGGTCTCGCAAAGGCAAATTCCCGGCACGGCGGCGCAAGACGAGACACGCCTCGACCTTTAGCAGACCATCGCGCTGCTGCATCTGAATGGGATAAAGGCCCTCCGGCCCACCTTGCCGACCAGGCCCCACTATCGTTCGAGGACAGCGATGTCCATGAGATGACCAAGATGTTGGACTCTAAAATGGCACCTCCGCCAAGCGCTGATGAGCTCGCGGATTTCGAAGATGAGCCCACAAGAGCCATAGACACCCAAGGTTTAAAACAAAAGCTAATACCAAGCCAAGACCGCGGAGCGCCAGAGAGCCTGGCCGACGTGGATTGGGACATCGACTGACCCGAGCTCATACGGGTTGCCTGTTCTGGGTTGCCCATGGTAGCAAGCGAGCTCAAATCACACGGTTCTGAGGCATTCGGCCGTGCCCTACTTGGAGCGCTTTTGCTTTTCCGGGGTTCCGAATGCCGGTGACGAAACCCGAGGAACAAAACGGAGACAAAATGGAAGAGACTACTACAGCACAAAGCGCCACCGGTGCGCCGCCAATTGCGATGCGCCAGTTACTAGAGGCTGGTGTCCACTTTGGGCACAACACCCGTAGGTGGAACCCGAAGATGAACCGCTACATTTTTGGTGCTCGCAACGGGATTCACATCATCGACCTGCAACACACGGTCAAACTATTCCGCTCAGCGTTTCAAGCTGTCATCGACATCTGCGCGAAAGGCGAGAAGGTGCTCTTCGTCGCGACAAAGAAACAGTCGCAGGAAGTCGTGCGCGAAGAAGCAGAAAGAGCCGGCCAATTTCACGTAACGCAGAGATGGCTTGGCGGAACTCTTACAAACTTTCGAACCGTTAAGGGGTCGCTCGAACGCCTTCGAAACATTGAAAAGATGGAAGAAGATGGCTCGCTCTACAACTTAACCAAGAAAGAGCAGGTTCTGATGCGTCGCGAGCAAGACAAGTTGCTTCGCTCTCTCGGCGGGATCAAGGAAATGTCGAAGCTCCCTGGTGCGCTCTTCGTCATTGACCCCAACAAAGAGCACATCGCAGTTTCAGAAGCTAAAAAGCTCGAGATTCCAGTCATTGCAATCACCGACACCAACTGCAACCCCGAGTTTATCGACTACGTAGTTCCAGGCAACGACGACGCGATACGTGCCATCAAGCTTTTCACTTCTCGTATTGCAGACGCCGCCCACATTGGTGAGCAGCTATTCAAAGAACGTGGCACACCAAAGACGCAAGTCGAAGAAGAGAACAAGGATCAGGTAATCGTTGTTTCCTCTGGTGGCGACGGTCCGAAAGTCGAGATCGCTCAAGGCGGCAGCCAGCTTGTACCCGAGGCATCCGCTACTCCAGACGGCGAGTAGCGTTCCAGGGGCCTCCTAAGGGGCCCTTCTCTAAACAGCGACGGCAAACGTTGCTGCATCCCTTTTCATGGCAGTCCACCACTGCCCAACCCATTAGACACTCGAAAACAAAAGGACAGATAAAATGTCAAAAGTCACCCCAGCTTTAATTAAAGAGCTACGCGAAACAACCGGTTCTGGAATGGCAGACTGCAAGAAAGCTCTCGTCGAAACCGACGGAGCAATCGACAAGGCCATTGAATACCTTCGAAAAAAAGGTCTCGCCAAGGCCGCCAAAAAAGAAGGTCGAACTGCTACAGAAGGATTAATTACCCAGTATATCCACGCCGGTGGAAAAATTGGCGTTCTCCTAGAGACCAATTGCGAAACTGATTTCGTTGCGAAGAACGATGACTTTATAGCGTTCACTCGAGAAGTAATGCTCCAAATTGCAGCCATGAGCCCACTGCACACTCGAGCAGAAGACGTTCCTGAGGAAGAGGTCAACAAGGAGCGGGAAATTCGTATGGCTGCCGCAAAACAGTCTGGGAAACCGGAAGCCGTTCTAGGCAAAATCGTCGATGGTCAAATTAAGAAGTGGCTAGGGGAAATTTGCCTGATGGACCAACCATGGGTGAAAGACGATAAGAAATCTATCGCTGACCTTCAAAAGGAAGTCGTGGCGAAGCTGGGCGAAAACATCAAGGTTCGACGTTTTACACGCTTTGGGGTTGGCGAAGGGCTTGAGAAGAAGTCAGAAAACTTCGCGGAAGAGGTCGCGAAGCAAGCGGGGCTCTCCTGAGTTCCAGCGATACAAAACGCGGAAAGCCTCGGTATAAGAGGATCCTACTTAAGGTATCCGGCGAGGCGCTCTTGGGCGATGCGACGTACGGGATCAAGCCGTCGGTCGTTAAGCACGTGGCAAGTGAGATTGCCGAGAGTGCCAAACCTGGTATTCAAGTCGCTGTCGTTGTAGGTGGCGGCAATATTTTTCGCGGCGTTTCTGCCTCTGCTAAGGACATGGAGCGCGCCACTGCCGACTACGTCGGCATGCTCGCTACCATTATGAACGCGGTCGCAATTCAGGATGCCCTTGAAAGACAACTCAACACGCCTTCCCGGATAATGAGCGCAATTGAGATCTCTCAACTAGCGGAGCCCTACATAAGACGGCGTGCCATTAGGCATCTCGAAAAAGGTCGAGTGGTTATTTTCGCAGCAGGAACCGGAAACCCATTTTTCACCACAGACACGGCAGCCGCGCTAAGAGCCGTTGAAATCCAAGCAGAAGTTCTTCTCAAAGCGACGAAGGTCAAGGGTGTTTTCGATAAGGATCCAACAACCAACAAAGACGCCCGTTTGTTCAAAACCGTTTCTTATGACGACGCGCTTAAAAATGACCTCCGGGTAATGGACTCCACAGCATTCGCTTTATGTAGAGAAAATAAACTTCCAATTTCCGTATTCGACATCAACGAGAGCGGGAACATCGCACGGGCCTCTTTCGGCGAAACGGTGGGAACAGTGATTCGTAGTGATGTCGAAACTGAATACGCAGAGTAGAAGGACCTAGATTATGATCGACGAGATTGTCACAGATTCAGAAGCTGGAATGCAGAAAGCCATCGAAGCATTCAAACGAGGGCTTGCGAAGGTGAGAACTGGGCGAGCCAATTTATCGCTCCTGGACGGAGTCAAAGTTGATTACTACGGAACACCAACTCCACTGAATCAGGTCGCTACACTGAACGTGGCCGACGCTCGAATGATCACAGTGAAACCCTGGGAAAAGCCCATGTTGCCAATTCTTGAAAAGGCGATTGGAGCTAGCGGACTTGGAATCAATCCAGTAATAGACGGAGACCAAATTCGACTTCCCATTCCCCCGCTTACTCAGGAGCGAAGAAAAGAGCTGGTTAAGCTAATTAAAAAGATGACTGAGGACGCGCGTATCGCAGTTCGCGGCGCGCGAAGAGATGCCAACGAGCTTTTGAAAGACGCGCAAAAAGACAAAGAGATTTCTGAAGACGACCTCAAGGTTGGGCAGAAACGAATTCAGGATGTTACCGACTCCTACGTGTCGCAGGTAGACACACTCGCGTCGAACAAAGAAAAAGAAATCATGGAGGTCTAGGCCCCTCTGCCCCCGCTGGATTCCTTGCGGCGGTATAATTACCTAGCGATGGGGCTGGTACATACGCCAGGTGAGCTAGTTGGGCACCACATTGATTCTATTGAGGTCGTAGCTCTCTTGGCCGAGGGCGGGAGTTCAGAGATATATCTAGCTAAAACGCTAGGCGAAGAAGGCTTTGTACGACCTGTTGTGCTTAAACGATTGCTTCCATGCTTCGCTTCCGATCCTGAAATGGAAAAAATGTTTCTGGACGAAGCTAGGCTCGCTGCCCAACTAGAGCACACACATATAGTTAAGACGACAAGCCTTGGCCGTTACCAAGACCAGTACTACTTGGAGATGGAATACTTACCAGGCCTTTGCTTGACTCGGATTTTCCAACATCAACGAGAACGAAATACGACCACCCCTTGGCAGGTCGTACTGGGCTTCGCCTCCCAAATTTGCGAAGGCCTTGAATATGCGCACAATCGTACCCAAGCGAATGGTCAACCCCTTAAATTGGTGCACAGAGATGTGTCGCCGCAGAACTTAATTGTTTCTTACACCGGCGTCGTAAAAATCGTCGACTTCGGAATTGCAAAAGCCGAGGCAAGAGAAACCAATACTGAGGCTGGAACAATAAAAGGGAAGTTCGCCTATATGTCACCCGAGCAAGTCGTTGCTGGCCCTCTCGATTCAAGATCAGACCTCTTCTCGTTGGGCATCGTTCTCCACGAGCTGCTAACAGGCAAAAAACTGTTCAAAAGGATTTCCTCCCAAGATACGTTTCACCTTATCGTAAACGGTGTCGTCCCTCTTCCTTCCTCGGTAATAGACGGAATTCCACCGGAGGTTGATAGGCTTATCAAGAAGTGCCTGGCGGTCAATCCCGACGACCGCTTTCAGACTGCGACAAGTCTCAACGCTGAGGTTCTCAATATTCTCCACTCTGTAGATGCGAAGCGGGGAACTGATATTACGCGCTCGTTTATGGAGTCTGAATTTCTCGAAGAGCGAGAACATAGCCAAGAGACAATTAGACAACTTATCGCCGGCGAACAAACCGCAACCGTAGCTAGTCTGTGGCGCGGAAGTGAAGACGACAATTTCGATGACGATTTAGCTTCCCCACCGCAACCAGATCCTCCTAAGCAAGACGGTAGCACTTCAAATACCTATAAGGTTCCACATCGTCATCTAGCGACCACTGAGAACCTTCATGCGGCAACTCCAACTCCTAATATCCTCCCACCCTCATTGAACGCCATAGCGACGTCCGAACCACCGCTTTCGCACCTCCACTGCTCGATCGCTTCGAAAACCACGAACAGTGAAATTGGTGTTGAAGGTACTGCCCCATCCTGTCCGTCGGTTCCTTCTGGAGAAGAAAACGGGGTAACAGCCGGGCTCATCTCTTCAAATCTGCGGTCTAGACCTGGTTTTGTTTTGATTTTGCTGTTCGCCCTAGCCGGGATTCTGCTTGGTGGTTTAGGCGCACTCTGGCACTAGGGCAGTTCTCAGGAGTCAGCCGCAGCAGCGACTCCGTTTTTGGCGGACTTTTCAAACTTGGCCTGTACCAAAACGAGGGAACGAAGCGAAAGCGTCACCTGGCAACCGCTCCCCTGAAGTACTTGAGAACCAAGGAACAGATGATAATTTTGTACGTCATCTTCCGGGGCTTTCCCGTGAGCTTTTCGACCTGGATTTCCCGTGATAACGCGAACTCTCTCGCCCGGTGAAAGCTGAACGCCTGGATCCATGGTTCCTATGTCACGGCGTTTTTTCTGCCCTGGCTTCGCCACTGAAAGTGTGCAGTTTTTAGTGTGGAAGGTTTTTTCCCCGCCATTCTTCAATATAAACCATTCTGTATTCAGTAACTTTGGCGATTCTGCTGGGTGAATTTCGGTAACCGTTAGCTCCATGTCGGGATAGAATAGTGCAATACTCGCTTGAGGAACATGGCGAAAACATCAGTCCTTGTAGTAGCAGCCGTAGTGGAACATGAAGGCCACTACCTCATCACACAGCGCAATGAAAGTGCCGTGTTCCCGATGCTTTGGGAATTTCCTGGAGGTCGAGTAGAAGAAGGCGAATCAGAGACGGCTGCTCTCATCCGTGAGGTCTCGGGGCGCATTGGGGTTGAGGTTTCTGTAACTCAGCGCCTTGCCGATCACTTTCATGAGTACGACGACTATGAAGTTCATCTGTCACTCTTTGCTTGCTCCTTACCACCAGGGGCAATCCCGCGACCTATCGGCGTTAAAGACACTCGATGGGTGCGCTCAGATGAAATGGATGACTACGAGTTCCCGCCTGCCGACCAGACGTCCATGGCAAAACTCCTCAACCTTGATCACTAGCTACTTCGCCGTCTTGGCTTTGTTGGGGGCGTCTCCCTCAGTAAACAAGTCCAACTGAGGTGACTCTCCTATTTCGTGCGTAGGGGCCAAGCGAAGTTTCCCGTTTTCGTCCAAATAGTCTGCTGCAAGGCGCTTATAGGAGACTTCGTCCACCCCAGAAAGAACGGTTAGTAGCCGTCGCATTAGTTCACTACTCGAGATCGACTTCACCCCTTCGTCCAATAAAGCTGCTTCTAGCGACCGAGCCATCCTCCTAAGATCGGCCTTGGTGAGTTGAGAGCGCTCTCGACAAACTCTTGCCAGCACGGCGACTACTTTCTCCGCATCGAAAGCCTCTGTCTTTCCGCTTCTTTTGATTACCTTGAAGCTCGGAGGCGCCAACCGCTCGTAAGTTGTATACCGACGCTTGCACTCCGCACATACGCGGCGGCGGCGAATACCATCAGAGGTTGCTCTTGAATCGACGACCTGGGAGTCGGCGTGACAGTAAGGACACTGCACACCAACAATGTAGCGCTAAAAATCACGTAGTCACGGGTTTCATGTGGCCAAAACAACGCACTAACAGTAGTTTTTTGGGCATGTATCTCGTGAAGGAGATCTTTGGCCCGACAGTACAGGGCGAAGGAGCACACGCTGGAATGGCCTGTGTCTTTCTGCGATTCGCAAGATGCAACTTGAATTGCTCATGGTGCGACACTGATTTTTCTGCCGAGGGCGCAAAAAGAATGGATGCCCACGAAGTTGTTGAACAGTTGCTACATCTTGACCAATCCAACTCCCGAAGAGTTGTGGTCACTGGTGGAGAGCCATCTCTGCAATGGAAAGGCGAGCTTCCCTCGCTTGTCCAAGCCGCCGGGTTCTCTGTCCACATGGAGACCAATGGAACTCAACCTTTGCAAGCTGCTGTAGACTGGTTGACGATCTCTCCCAAAGAGCAATTCCACGAAGGCTCTACACAACTCTTCTCCTTAGAACCTTCAGAATGCAAAGTCGTCGTAGACGACACGACCACTACCGACGGTATTGCGAGTTACAAGAAGCTCTATCCGAAATGCGAACACTGGTACCTCCAACCCTGCGACGACAAGCAATACGACTCCAACTTAGAAAAAGCACTCCAACTGATTGAGTTGAATCCAACCTGGAGACTCTCACTTCAACTCCATAAAATTATCGGAGTCCAATAATTGGAAGCGAACTAGGCGAGTATATCGTCCGCAAAAACCACCAGCAGTCCTGTTAAAACAACAAACACGACACATGGTGCAAGCGCGCTGCTCATCGTAATTTCGGCACTGTCTCGAATTTTCGGAGCACCAAAGAGGGTGATGAGAATGCAGGTTCCGTTCATTGAACAGAGAAAAGCCCAAGCGGTCCGCATCCGTGCACGTGCGAAATGAGCACACAATATTTCCATTGCGCCCAAAACGGTAACCGCGATTCCCAATGGTAAAGGCATCTCTGTTCTAAAGATCAGGTGCAGACCAAAGAGGAGAACTGCAATTCCAACCAGCCCGATTACCATCAAGACGCCGAGAGCCCGGGTAGAAACTTGTTGTTTTTCGCTCAACTCTTCTCCGAGTCTAACCCAAAACGAGAGCCAATGCTCGACTCATCTCTTTCCATACTGCGTATGACGCGACCTTCTTGTTCAAAATGCGAATGCGCCTTAACTTTGACTGGCCGCACACCGTATTTAGAAAGAATCGGGTTAAGAAGGAGCAAAAAACGTCTCGCCGACTCTAGCCGTTTATCCCGTTCACTCGCGGTCGAGAAAGCTATCAGCTCGAGTAACTCGTCTGAAATGTTCGTCGCCCGTGAGGCCCAATTCTGGGTTGACTTAGACAACACCCCTTCTACTACTTCGTGCTCCGTCGACTTTTTTCGAAACGACTGCCCTGAGAGCATCTCGAATAGCAACGCGCCACATGCAAAGACGTCTGCTCGCGCATCGACAGGTAAGCCCAAGATCTGTTCCGGCGCCATATAAGACCACTTTCCCTTGATTGTCCCGATCTCTGCCCCGGGCACGAGTCTCGATTTAGCAATTCCAAAATCGATCACATAAACTCTTCCCTTGGGAGTAAGCAGCACATTCGATGGCGAGATATCACGATGTACGATTTCTAACCCTCGTCCTTCGAGGGATGCTGAGTGGATCGAATCTAAAACCAGAAGCAAACTCCGAAAGGCTTGGAGGGTTGCTGTTACTGGTAGAGGTTTTCCTTTTCGGCGACGACTGTTGATGATCCCGCGCAGCGTGAAACCAGCGATGTTTTCTTGAACGAAGTAAGGCACGCCATCTTCACTGACGTGAAGTAGCCGAGGTACTCCGCCGACATGTAGGCTCTGTTGGATTGCGATTTCGCGGAGAAATAGGCGGTGATAGGGGGATCCTAAGTGATTGGGTTTGAGTGTTTTTAGAACGCCCAACGTTCGGTCTTTTGATTCAACCAAGAACGTCTCGGAGACCGCACCGTTACCCAGACGCCGCAGAATGCGGTAGTCCGCGATACTTCGCATCGTCCCTGGCCCCTCAACACTTCTCACCGTACCCGCACTGTAAACCCGACGTCACTGGTTCGCCTATCAGCAGAGTCCACTCCCGACTCAAATCCGCCGCTCCAGCGCCATCAAAGCCCAAATTCAAGCTATTTCCGGTACAATGCAACTGTCTTTTTAGACTCTTGGAGGAACGACGTAGGCTCAATCTAGTGCTCACGGCGTGTGTTGCCAATGGAAGAGCGCGTCTTCGGAAAATATCGGTTGGTTGAAGAGATTGCCACCGGCGGAATGGCCAAGATCTACTTGGCTAAAACGTCTGGGTTCGCCGGCTTTGAAAAATTTGTGGCTCTTAAAATGATTCACGAGAATTTTTCAAACGACAACATGTTTGCCCAAATGTTGATCGAAGAAGCAAAGCTCACTGTTCAGCTACAACATGTCAACATTGCTCAAACATTCGACCTGGGAAAAATTGACGGCAAGTATTACTTCACCATGGAGTTCGTCAAAGGCGCGGACCTCTATCGAATTATGCGAAATGCATCCCGTGCAGGGAAACCCGTACCGAGCCACATCGCCGCGCACGTCGTTCGCGAAGTCTGTAACGGACTCGACTACGCTCACAACAAACTAGATCGCTCAGGCTCCCCCTTAGACATTATCCATCGCGACGTATCTCCTCAAAACGTTCTGGTATCGCGTTCTGGCGAGGTTAAGCTCGTAGACTTTGGTATCGCCCGCGCGTCCAAAAGGGCTCAAAAAACCCAGGTAGGTGTCATTAAAGGCAAATACTATTACATGTCACCAGAGCAATCACGAGGGGATACTCTCGACAGGCGGACAGACATATTCGCTGCGGGAATTCTTCTCTACGAAATGCTCGCCGGGCGCATGCTCTACTTCCACACGGATGTGATGAAGCTCCTGGAACTGGTTCGAGCCGCAAACATTCCACCAATGGCAAACGAGCGCTCTGACATTCCGCCTGAGTTGGAAGCCATCGTCATGAAGGCACTGGCGAAAAGGCCAAGAGATCGCTTCTCTACGGCAGCAGAGATGTCTAACGAACTTGCAGACTTTCTCAACCAACGAACGAGGAATGTCAGTTCGCAAGAAATTGCCGACTGGGTCTGTGACCTACTCGATCCTGAGGTCCTGAAAGAAGAGAATATTCCCGGTACTGCTATTCCCGCCACGGCGACCTTCGATAGTAATGCGCGGGCAAAACGCGGAGAGCAAATCCACGACGAAAACAGCGTGATTTTTAACCTGGATGACCTCGAGGATCCAACCTCGCCCGAAGGGCTCGCTTCACTCATTGCGCCGACGCGGGATACCCACCAAGCCCCCCCTCGCAACAGTGGCCAATCCACGCAAATCATCGAACACGAAACTCTCCGACGGACACCGCAAAACCCACCTGTCATGAGCGCCAAAGAAAATCCGGTACGCCAAATGGGAGATGCGACTCTCTCGATAGGAACGCCCGTGAAAAGCGTTCTCAACCAACTATCAACTGAACCTGGCCAGACTTTCTCGGACACACTTGAGGACTTCGAAGTTCCTCAACCTTCCCGTGCGCTTCACAGAGAAGATATTTTCGACGTCTCCCTTGAAACTGAAGGCCCCACTGGCTCATTTCCTCTGGATCTATCCGGTGGCGGAAAGCCGCTCGGGACCGCGACGACGGAACCAATGAAGAATGCCGTTCCATTAGCTGAAAGGGAAACGAAGAGCCTTGAGAGCCTTGAGAGCCTTGAGAGCCTTGTAAGCCAGCCCGCCAAATCGCGGAAGTCCTGGATTATTATCGCGATCATCGTAGCCGGGTTATTGGCCGCAGGGACCATTCTGGGACTGAGTGCTAGCGGCAACAGCGAGCAGCCAACTGAGCCTGAACAAGGCTCGACCGAATAGCGCTCATTGCTTGTGATCGCGTCGGTTGACACCGCATCTGACCGATGATACTTCGCAGCCTGATATCGGGTCCAACTGCTCGATTTTTTAGAAGGTTCTTATGCAAAGCACGGTGTTTCTCAGCATCGCCTCGAGCGGCGGCGACCACCCCCTCATCGACGTGGACGGGACGGTCTTCCTACAACTCGCACTCTTTCTTGCGACATGGTTTGTAGCTTCGAAATTCCTTTTCGGACCGTACCTTAAACTAAGAGACGCGCGTACCCGAGGCATTGACGGCGCGAAAACAGAGGCACTCTCATTCAAAGCAGAGGCTGAAAGCCGAGTGGCAGCTTTTGAGGAAAAGCTGTCAAAAGCCAAGTCCAATGCTCAAGAGGAGCGAAGAAAAATTAAGGGACAGGCCGCCGCGCAATTACGAGAGATCACCGATGCGGCTCGTAAACAATCTGAAGAAGCCCTCGTCTCTGCTAGAAGTTCGCTAGAAAAAGAATCCTCTCGGGCCCGCGAGGATCTTTTGCCGAAGGCCGACGATCTTGCGGGGAAATTAGTCGAAAAGCTGATTGGTAGAGGTATCTGAGCGTGAAGAAAAATGCACTAACCGTTATTACTTTAGCGCTTTTGACATCTGTTTTTCTTCCGACTGCGGCTGCAAGCAAACCTCAAGCACACGGAGAGCATCACGCAGCTGAGCATCCACCGCTCAATGTGACTGAGTTCTTTCATAGAGACAAAGACGCATACGGCGGAACATTGGAGCCTGGCGAGCAACCCATGAACCCTGGACTTGCTTTTGTCCTCATCAACTTTGGGCTCTTTGTTGCCGGGTTATTTATGATTTTCCGCAAAGTCGTCAACCCTGCGGTCGCTAAGCGTCATGAAACAATTCAAAACGCCCTGAATGAAGCGGCAAGCCTTCGAAAACAAGCCGAAGCCGAGCTCGCGGAACACAGGAAGAAACTTGAATCGGCGGACAAAGACATCGCCAAGATGGTCGAGGACATTCGATCGGCGGCGGAAGAAGAAAAGACGCGCCTTCTTTCGCAAGCAAAAGCCCAAGCCGACGCGATGAAAAAAGATACGGAAGCGCGAATAGAAGCCGAGCTTGCCCAAGCTAAACGCGGTTTGGAGCGCGATCTCGTTGGAGCTGCTATTGAAAAGGCGAAGAAGCGTCTGGCAGACGGTACCAATTCCGGCGATCAAGACACCCTGGTCTCGGCCTTCGTTACAAATCTCGGCCAGAAAGGCGCACGCCCATGAGCAACGGAAGCTTAGCCCGGAGGTATGCAAGAGCCCTTCTCCAACTCGGAGTGGAAGGTGGGAACCTAGAACGTATGGGTAAGGAAGTTAGCGCTTTCGCTTCAGCCCTTGGCTCTTCTGAAGAGCTCCTCATCTCGCTTACAAGTCCAAGTTTCCCTAGGTCCGAACGAGAGAAAGTCATGACGGCTGTACTCGGCCGCCTCGGAGCCATGACCGAAGTAACAAACTTCGGGAAGCTCCTCCTCGACAGGGAAAGAGTGGCGTTCCTCCCCGATATATCTCGGGAACTGTCAACCATGATTGACGAGAAGTCCGATCGCGTTCGAGCCACCGTGACCTCGGCCAGCCCCTTATCTGGAGAGCAACAAGCCAATATTGTTAGCTCCCTGGAAAAGCTGGTCGGAAAGAAAATCGAGGCCGAAACCAAAGAAGATCCTAGCCTCCTCGGCGGTGTCATAGCCCAAGTTGGCGACACCGTTTACGACGGCAGCCTTCGAACTCAGCTTGAGAACTTCCAGCAGAACCTTTCTGCTTAAGCCCTTTTTCGCGGCGCAAAGCCGCATTTCAAAACTAGCGTTACCAAGAAACAACAGGAAAACCATGCAAATCAGAGCGGAAGAAATCAGCGACATCATTCGCCAACAGATCAAGGACTACGACAAGCGCGTCGAAGTGACAGAAACCGGTACGGTACTCACTGCTGGCGACGGAATTGCTCGTGTCCATGGACTAGCGGGCGCCCTAGCGGGCGAGCTCGTTGAAGTTACGGGTGCCGATGACAGCAAAGTCAGTGGCATGGTCCTGAACCTTGAGGAAGACAACGTTGGTGTGGTTCTCCTGGGTTCTTTTGAGTCCATCCGCGAAGGCGACAAGGTTGCCAGAACCGGCAAAATCGTTCAGGTACCCGTTGGGGACGCTTTGCTCGGACGAGTGGTTAACGCCCTTGGTGAGCCCATCGACGGCGGAAAACCAATTGAGACGTCGGACTACCGCATGGTCGATGTCAAAGCACCCGGTATCATGAGCCGGAAGTCGGTACACGAACCACTACAAACAGGCTTGAAAGCTATCGACTCCATGATCCCAGTCGGACGCGGACAGCGAGAGCTTATTATTGGTGACCGTGGAACCGGCAAGACCGCCGTCGCTATCGATACGATTCTCAACCAAAAGAAGACCAACGTACATTGCTTCTACGTTGCTATCGGTCAGAAGCAGTCAACTGTTGCTTCTGTTGTTGACCGCCTTCGCAAAGAAGGTGCGATGGAATACACCACAGTCATCGCAGCCACGGCCGCTGAACCTGCCCCTCTCCAATTCATCGCACCGTTTAGTGGTAGCGCTATGGCTGAGCATTACAGGGATAACGGCAAACACGCCCTCATCGTCTACGACGACCTCTCAAAGCAGGCCGTTGCTTACCGACAAATGTCTCTCCTTCTTCGCCGCCCACCAGGCCGCGAAGCGTACCCAGGAGACGTTTTTTACCTTCATAGCCGACTCTTAGAACGAGCGGCAAAACTAAACGATGATCTAGGTGGCGGAAGTCTTACGGCTCTCCCAATTATTGAGACCCAAGCTGGCGACGTTTCTGCATACATCCCAACCAACGTGATTTCTATTACCGATGGCCAGATCTACCTTGAAAGTGACCTCTTCTATTCCGGTGTTCGCCCTGCAGTTAACGTTGGTATTTCGGTAAGCCGTGTTGGTGGTTCAGCGCAAACCAAATCTATGAAACAGGTCGCGGGTAAACTTCGACTAGAGCTCGCTCAGTATCGAGACATTGCAGCCTTCGCACAGTTTGCATCAGACTTAGACCCCGCATCTCAGCAACAGCTTGCTCGCGGTGAGCGACTAGTCGAGCTCTTGAAGCAAAACCAATACGCTCCGCTTTCAATGGAAGAGCAGGTTGTTAGTATTTTTGCTGGTACCCGAGGGTTCATCGACGACTACCCAGTTAAGTCCATCGGGCGTTACCAAACTGAACTTCTCGACTTCTTGAAAACCCGAAAGAAAGACCTTCTCGACAGCATTAGCACCGGTGGCAAGCTCGATGACGAAGGTGAAAAAGCCGTCATCGCTGCTCTGACAGAATTCGCTAAGTCTTTCTCGGTCGAAGAAAGTAAGTAAGGATGGCATCACTTAAAGCCATCCGAACCCGTATTGGGTCGGTCAAGAACACTCAGAAAATCACAAAGGCCATGAAGCTTGTGGCTGCGGCCCGTTTGCGCAGGGCTCAAGACGCAATTACAGCGGCACGACCATATGCTGAGTCCCTCGAGAGAGTCGTTCGTGACCTCGGCTTGGTAGCGGGCCCCGATGCTCACCCACTGCTCCAAGCGAGCACCGAGAAAAAGCGCGCCGATGTTCTCCTCCTCACAAGCGACAAGGGCCTTGCCGGCGCTTTCAATAGCGCACTTATCCGCGGTCTTGAAGCACGCCTAAAGGGAGACTTGGCGGAATTCGACGAAGTACGCCTTCGAATCGTTGGTCGCAAAGGTAACGATCACTACCGCAGACGCGAAGCCACGATCGAAAGCCATGACCCAGCACCCACTGGGAAAGAAGCCCTCGATGTTTCCCGTGACATGGCGAACCGGGTCACTGAAACGTTCTTAAAAGATGGCGCCGACGCAGTTTTTATTGCTTTCAATCGTTTCCGCGCCCCTGGCAGCCAAGAAGTCACCATCAAACAGCTCCTGCCGGTAACGAACTCATCCGCAGAGAGTTCCGATCAGGAATCCGACGAGGAACGACTCATCTCTCTGAACGATTTCCTTTACGAGCCGTCGAAGAAAGACGTACTCGAGCAAGTTCTCCCTCTCTACGTCCAAGTACAAATTTTCCGAGCGATTCTCGAGTCGATAGCCTCAGAGCTAGGTTCACGAATGGCAGCGATGGACGCAGCTACGAGAAACGCGGGCGAACTCATCGACAAACTTACGCTTACCTATAACCGAGCACGCCAGGCAGCAATTACCACAGAGCTCACGGAAATCGTCGCCGGAGCAGAATCCCTTAAGGGTTAACTTTTCATTAACTAGTCAGACAAGTCAGCAAGAGGCAATCATCATGGATATTTCACCAAACACCGTAGGTCGAGTCGCACAGGTCATCGGACCGGTCATCGACGTTGCTTTTCCTTCCGCCAATCTTCCCGAGATAGGTACAGCTCTACTCCTGAGCAACCCAACTATCAACGATAAGAAGCACAACCTAACTGTCGAGGTGGCTCAACACCTCGGTGAGCGAATGGTTCGAACAATCTCCATGGATACAACCGAGGGTTTGCGGCGCGGCCAAGAAGCGGTCAATACCGGAGAGCCAATCACGGTACCGGTAGGTCGAGGCGTCCTGGGCCGGATCCTTAACGTGGTCGGAGCTCCTGTTGACGACGCTGGTGACATCAAAGCGGAACGACGGGATCCTATTCACAAGCCTGCCCCAAAATTCACCGAACAGAGCACTGAAATCGAAGCATTCGAAACAGGCATTAAGGTTGTCGACCTTCTAGCTCCCTATCGACGTGGTGGAAAAATTGGCCTCTTCGGCGGTGCCGGCGTGGGCAAGACCGTTCTCATCATGGAGCTCATCAACAACGTCGCAAAGAAACACGGTGGTTTCTCCGTCTTTGCTGGCGTCGGTGAGCGTACTCGAGAAGGTAACGACCTTTGGCATGAGATGAATGACGCAAAACTCGCGGACGGTTCCAACGTCCTTAGTAAAGCCGCTCTCATCTACGGACAGATGAACGAACCACCAGGAGCTCGAGCTCGAGTTGCTCTAAGCGCACTCACTGTCGCTGAATACTTCCGCGATGACGAGAAGCAGGACGTTCTTCTCTTCGTTGACAACATCTTCCGATTTACCCAGGCAGGTTCTGAGGTATCTGCACTTCTTGGCCGTATTCCTTCTGCAGTTGGTTACCAGCCCACGCTGTCTACAGAGATGGGGCTTCTGCAAGAGCGGATTACCACCACGAAGTCAGGCTCTATTACCTCGGTACAAGCCATTTACGTTCCAGCCGACGACTTAACCGATCCGGCACCAGCAACCACTTTCGCCCACCTAGACGCGACTACCGTACTTAGTCGAGCGCTAACCCAGAAGGGTATCTACCCAGCTGTTGATCCTCTTGACTCCTCATCCACAGTTCTTTCGCCAGCGATCGTTGGTGAGGAACACTACCGAGTCGCTACCGGGGTACAGGAGATCCTACAGCGAAACAAAGACCTCCAAGACATCATCGCAATTCTTGGTATGGACGAGCTCTCCGAAGAAGATCGTCAGGTTGTTTCTAGAGCCCGAAAGATCGAACGTTTCCTTTCTCAGCCGTTCCATGTTGCCGAGCAATTCACAGGCTCTCCAGGAATCTACGTCGAACTGAAAGACACCATCCAGGGCTTCTCGGAGATTCTCGAAGGGATTCACGACGACATTCCCGAGCAGGCGTTCTACATGGTTGGCACCATTGAAGACGCCAAGAAGCGGGCCGTGGAACTCGCCAAGAAAGCTGCGTAACCAATGAGTACCGAACTAGCAGTAAACCTGGTGACACCGCAGGGCCAACTTGCGGAGCAAACCGCCAACGCTGTCACAGCACCAGGCGAGCTCGGCGCCTTCCAGATTTACCCTGGGCACGTTCCTTTTCTGACAAAACTCAACGCGGGTGTATTGGCCCTCGGTGATGGCAAGCAGGGAGCCGCGAAACTGTACGCGGTTGGACCAGGCATTCTTGAGGTAGAAAGTCATGGCACCGTCCGAATCCTCGTGGAGCGAGCGGTTGCAACTGATGACATCGACACAGGCTCTGTAAAAGCCGAACTCGCCGAGCTCGAACCAAAACTGGCTTCTTGGAAGGGCGAGCTAGACGCCGAGCACAAGAACCTGTCATCGCGAGTCGCTTGGGCCCAAGCTCAACTCGACGCTGCAAACAGCTAAGGCACAACTACAAACAAGGGTCGACTAGAAAAACGAAAAGGAGGGGAATGTTCTTCCGCCCTGTGCGTTCTTTCTACATCGCAACATTCGCAACAAACCAATTGGCATGGATACTCGCGGCTCTCGCGGCCGTTAATTTCTGTGTTCTCTGTTTCATGTGGGTACGTAGCCGCAGAGCCGTGTCAACCTGGAAACTACTTTTCTGGTCGTTTGTGCTGCTAACTCTCCCAGGCTTAGGTGTCCTGTTCTACGGTGGCTTTTTTGGGGGGGGACCACCTGTTCAAGCCCCAGAGGAACGTGCAGACGTCAACCGGGCATCTCTTTTTTGGGATTGAGTAGAAGGCTTTTAAGCGGCACGGCGCGTCCTGCCAAGACACCACCAAGGTGGGCCACTGGGGACAGATGTCTCCCTTAACCCACCTTCAACCCTAAGTAAAAACAGACAGTTAAGGTTCGATCCGTCTGGAACAGAGCATGCACTAAGTAGGGGAGTAATGTTGAATGCTAACAAACTGGGTATCAAGCTTCTC
>CAYPIX010000071.1:0-19646 GCA_964410875.1 uncultured Kofleriaceae bacterium | reverse complement strand
TTCGGCCTCCCTCTCGAATATAGCGAGGATGCCGACAAGAAATCTTGGGCCGCAATGAAGAGTTTTCTAGCCAAGTCGTTTCGGTAAAGTCGTCTAGATATCTGAAAACAGAGACGGTTGGGGGGGCACTCAACTAGCATCTACACGGTTTGGTGCTTCAGTGATAAGAAAGTCTTCGCGTGACAGGTTTTCGAATATTCCGATTTATAGCGGTTCCCTTGAGCTTGCTTCTTTTATGGTCGGCTTACAGTGGTTGGTGGGGGCTCTCATTGGCAGAAAACCTCTACGAGATTGGTCCGCGTGGAGTTCGTTTTTGTCGTGAATCGGTCTGCACTTGGGGGGGGATTGACAGGTTAGCTACGGGAGACACATGGGGGTTGCTCGGAACCACTACACTCGTTTCAACAACGATCGCTGCCTGTGGAATGCTTTTCTTAGGAGTAGCACCGGCGGCAAAAGTACGGCTGGTTGCGAAGTATGTCACAGGACTCTGTTTTTTTGGGTTAGGTCTGGGGGTAGCTCTCGCAGCTAAGGCTCCAGTTGTTGAAGGAATGCGGCACACCATGGCGTTGGCCGCCTACTTTATTGCCACGGGAGCTGGCATTGGGCTCGGTACGGTTCTTTCAAGCCGCAGGTGACAGGCGAGAGGTGCATTTTTTTTGCCCCTGATCTAGGCTGCTATCCCCCGGAGGAAACATGGCTGCCACTAATTCGAGAGCGTCCCGCAAATCCATTTCAAGAGACTTTATTGAAAGTCGAAGCCCAGCGACGGGAGAGGTTCTGGGATCGAGCCCCATTGCAACGGAAGAGCAGGTAGCCGCCGCTGTTTCACGAAGTCGAGGAGCTTTCGAACGATGGGGCGAACTAACCTCTTCGCGACGTCAGTCCGAATTAACAGCATTTCGTCGTGGTCTAGCGGTTCGGGCAGAGGAAGTGGCAGACCTGGTAAGCAAAGAGACCGGTAAACCTCTAGTTGATGCGACCAGTGAAGTTCTTATGGGACTTATGCATCTCACTCATGCAATCGAGCGGGGACCCACGGCTCTGGCACCACGACGCGTTAGTTCCATATACCTTCCGAATTTTCGCGCTGATGTTAGCTATGAACCTCTTGGGATCGTCGCTGTCATCGGCCCTTGGAACTACCCCTTCTACACTCCAATGGGTTCAATTGCCTACGCGCTTGCTGCAGGTAACTCAGTGGTTTTCAAACCGAGTGAACTCACGCCCCTCGTAGGGCAGCTCCTTGCGGAAATCGCAGAAGAACACCTAAGCGTTGATAACTTGTTGCAGGTTGTAACCGGCGAGGGAACGACGGGGGCTGCCCTCGCTCGTTCCGCGGTCGACAAGATTGCCTTTACAGGATCGGTCTCCACGGGGCGCCTTATCATGGCTGCCGCTTCCGAGAGGCTAACACCAGTTCTCATGGAATTAGGCGGGAACGATGCCATGTTGGTGATGGAAGACGCAGACTTAGATGCTGCTGCTAATGCTGCCGTTTTTGGCTCCATGCACAATTCTGGACAGGCTTGCGTCTCGATTGAGCGTTGTTTGGTGGTGGAAAGCGCGTATCGACCGTTTCTTGAGAAGGTGAAAAAGAATGTCGCAGAATTGCGATGGGGAGGCGATCAAAACGATGATATTGGACCGCTAACAAATCCTTCTCAGGTAGACGTCATTCGCCGTCATCTCATGGATGCTCAGACCAAGGGCGCCAACATCCTTATGGGTGGTATAGAGGGGATTCGCGATAATTTTGTTCCTCCGACGATCGTAGTGGACGTTGATTCCGACATGCTTCTCATGAAGGAAGAGACGTTTGGTCCGGTTCTCCCCATAATGAGGGTGCAGAACGAAGAAGCCGCAATAAAAATGGCCAATTCTGGTGAGTTTGGCCTCGCGTCGGCCGTTTTTTCTGCAAGCCGAGGAACTGAAATCGCAAACAGACTGCGAGCAGGTGCGACATCGGTAAATTCCGTGCTGCCTTTTGGTGCTCTCCCGTCACTTCCCTTCGGCGGGATTGGCGACTCTGGCTTCGGTCGCATTCACGGTGACGAAGGCCTTCGAGAATTTTCGCGGACCAAGTCGACCGCGACCAAGCGGTTTGACACGCCGTTTGACATGATGGCCTTCGGTGTCCCCGTTGGGCGCGTGCGAAGGCTGGTAGAGCAGCTCTTTGCAGGCGGCCCGGTAGATAAAGCGAGCAGTGTCGTTAGACGTTTAGTGACGCGCGGATAGGAAACTTGGCTACGGGCGATAGAGAGCGCCTTTCCTTGGCCGACTTTGAAGGCGCCTCCAGTGAGTTTGATCAACTAGTTGCTTCTCGCGGCGGTCAGTACTGTTCAAGCTCCGGCTGGATCATTCCCGCTAGAGCTGCGTTCAATCCGAAGAGTACGGGATGGATTTTTTCGCAGTCAGACTGCTTCACGGTGCTTTGTCGCTCCATGCACGAACAAGGCTTTTGGGTCCTAACTCCCCTGGAATCACTGTGGGGACTTAGCTGTCCTCTTGTGGGAGAACCCCAAGCGTCAGTGTCTCTTTTGCTGTCCAAACTTGCGCGTTACCGGGAAGACTGGAGGTTTACGCTTTTGACAGGAATCGCCCCCGGTGGAGGGCTTGCCAAAGAAATATTGGCATCTTTGGCAACCCGGTTTCGATGCCGTGTTCAACACGGAACGCCTCGATTCGTAGCGAACCTAGAGGGCGGGGTTGAGAAATATTTAGGGAGAAGAACTGCGAATTTTCGTCGTGCGATACGGAAGTCCCAACGGTATGCAGAAGGCCTAGGTATAAAATACGAGCACCTGCACAAAGCTAGTTTGGCGGAGCCACGTACCTATCAGCGGATTCTTTCGGTCGAATCAAAGAGCTGGAAAGGAATAGAGGGCGTTGGCATTACGGAGTCGCCCATGCGTGACTTCTACGAATTGATGTTGAAGAAGCCAGAGACCAATTATGAGCTTCGCGTTAGCTTTGCGAAACTTGAGGGCGAGGACGTTGGATACGTATTAGGGGCGGTGTTTAACCAAACATATAGGGGCTTGCAGTTTTCCTATGTTGATTCTGTACGTTCCCTGTCCATTGGAAGTTTGCTGCAAATGATGGAGATTGAAAGGCTCTGCAACGATGGAGTGCTCTCGTATGACTTGGGAGGAACCGGGGTCGACTATAAACGCCGCTGGTCTGATGAAATTGTCCCGTCTTTAGCTGTAGTCGTAGAAAACAACTAGGGGTCGAACCGGTATCCGCTTCCACGTACTGTGGTTAGGTGGCGCGGGTGTTCTGGGTCGTTTTCCAGTTTGGCTCGCAATTGAGCGACGAAATTATCAACAGTTCTTTTGGAACCTTTCGAGGTCATATCCCAGACGTCGTTGAAAATCGTTTCTCGACTTAGTACTTCCTGGGGACGCTTCATGAGATAGGTGAGTAATTCAAACTCGAGGTGAGTTAGCTTAACGACCGTTCCAGACTTGGTTACTGTTCGCGTCCGCATGTCGACGACCACATCGCCGAAACTTGTGGCGGTCGAAGGGGGTTGAGTTTCCGCCCGTCGCAAAACAGCGTCGATACGAGCGATCAACTCAGCTAGCGCAAAAGGTTTAGTGACATAGTCATCCGCACCAAGCCGCAAAGCCGCCACTTTGTCATATTCGCCTTCGCGCGCGGATAGCACAATGACTGGTGTGCGATCTCCTGCTTCTCGCATCTCGCGCAAAACTTCGAGTCCATCTTTCCGAGGCATATTGATGTCTAGAAGGACAAGGGCAGGTTTTCGCGCAAGAGCGGGCCCAACAGAGTCGCCATCCTCGACGATCTCGGAAGAAAACCCTTCCAGTTTTAGGTTCAGAGACAAACCGGTTGCAATCGCGTCATCGTCCTCAACGATGAGGATGTGTTTGGTTTGAGTAGGGGAGGTCATGCGTTCTCTGGAGCAGGTCGCAAGCGGATGCAAAATTCAGCACCCGTTTGGGTGCTCTCTCGTAATACTATCTTGCCTTTATGAGCCTCTACTACTGCTTTTGCGATTGCAAGACCGAGCCCGCTTCCCCGTCTCATACGATCTTGTGAGTCAATAGCATCTCGGCCCCGTTCGAATCTCTCAAAGATCAGTTTTTGCTCGGTCTTCGGGATTCCAGGACCATTGTCGCGTACAGAAATTTCAATGGCTTTATCGGTTTTGCGGCAGGTAACGTCGATTTTCTTGTCGACATCTGGGGTGTACTTCCACGCGTTGATGAGAAGGTTGCCTAGGGCTTGGCCAAGAGCTTCGTAATCACCAAGCACAACGAGCCCGGGATCCGTGGAAACTGTCACTTCAGCGGGATTTGTTATCGAGACAGCTTCCAACGATGACATGGCATACGCTACGACTTCATCGATTCCAACCCGCGTGCTTGCGAAATGGTGATGTCCTGCTTCCATTCGTGAGAGGCGAATAAGGCGTTCTACGAGGCCCTGAAGGCGGCGAACTTCTCTATCTAAAAGACCTAGGCACTTCTCTTTTTCTTTAGGATCGGTGAGTCGCTGATCTCGAAGAGACTCAATAAACAGCAAAATGGAGGTCAAGGGAGTTCGTAGCTCATGAGAAACCAAGGACAGGAAGTCGTTTTGGAAACGAGCAACGGAAGCTCCTCGAGAAACAAAAATGGAGACCAGTATGTAACCGGTTATGGAAGTGGTGCAGAAGGTAAGGACCAGAACTCCGATGACGATAGCGCCGGTCCCGTTGCCGAGGGCAAGAAGGATGATACCTAACGCGGTAATCAAGATGGTCGGCAAGAGCGTCGCTAGCATTAGGGTCAGCTGCGCACGTCGTAGCTGTACATTCGCCGGGGTTCGCAATCTCGCCATGGGGCGAAATCCTACTCGCCTAGGACCGCGAGGTCACGCAGCCTTTGCATTGGCGAGTTTGGGCGTCAGTTTTTGACCAAGTACAACGTGAGCAGGTGCTTTGCGTACGTCCCAAACTACGCCGACAAGAGCCAATATTTTGAGCACATAGTAGCTGATATCGATTTCGTACCAACGGAATCCCTGGTTTGCTGAACTTGCGTGATGGTGGTGATTGTTATGCCAACCTTCGCCAAGAGTGATAAGCGCGAGGAACCAGTTATTTCTTGATGTGTCTTCTGTCGGATACCTACGGCTTCCCCAAACGTGAGAAAGCGAATTAATCGTAAAAGTCCCATGCCAAAGGAGAGAGGTGGAGACAAAAAAGCCCCAGATGAGTGCGTGGGTTCCACCGAGAAGATAAAGAGCCACTGCCAATGCGATTGGCGGTAGCAAGTGCATTTTGTTTAGCCAAACCAGTTCTCGGAACCTAGCCATATCCCGAATTCCGTCGTACTTGGTTTTCTCGTAGCCTTTGCCCAGGAACCAACCCATGTGCGACCACCAAAATCCGTGGCGTGGACTATGGATATCCGCATCTGTATCGGACTGCCGATGATGATCTCTGTGGTGTGCTGCCCACCAGAGGACGCCTTTTTGAATTGCTGTGCTTCCGCCTAACGCGAGAAGAAACTGGAACCAGCGTGAGGTTTTGTAAGTCCTGTGAGAGAAGTAGCGATGATAGCCAGCTGTAATAAAAAACATTCGTGTTGCATAGAGACCAAGGGCAAGCACTAATCCCGACCATGAAAATCCGATAAACGCTACGCCCGCTACGGCCGCTACGTGAACAAGCCAGTAGGGGATACTCACGGCAGAGAAATACGCCGTCTTCCGAGCCGCTCCCCAGCCGGTTTTCAATTTCTCTCTGTCATCCACTCCCTGAGACTACGTTGCTCCGTCGTCAGGCGGGGTCAGCCTTAAAACATATCCTTGTCACGACATCCGGATGCCGTGTTTGAGTTCAAATGGTTGGAACTTACGTCTTCTTGCCGCGACCCGGTGCGTCACCGTTTGATTGCGGCTTCTTAACGGCATCGTCTTGGTCAATGCCCGACATGATCTCGACATGGATACCGTCGGAAAGTCCAATCTCTAAGTCCCGACGCTCAAAAGACTGGTCTCCTGTTTCAATCTCCACAAACGGTTTGCCCTCTTCGTCAAATTGGACAACCGACTCAGATATGGCAATGACGTCTTCCCGTTGGCCAAGGACAATATTGGCGTTTGCACTGTAGTTGGCGCGAATAAACGCACCTTCTGAACTCTCAAGGGCCGCTCGAATCTCAAATTGGATAGCACCCTCATACTCAATACCCTTTGGGGCGATATATTCCAGTTTGCCCTTAAATTTAAGGTTATCCAGTGCGCCTATCTTGATGTCCAGGGGCATCCCGACTTCAAGTTTGCCAACCTCTGATTCGTCGACTCGCCCCTGGAAAATCATGTCCGTCATATCGGCGACCGTGGCGACTGTCGTTCCTGGGTTGAAATTATTGGTCTCGGTTACACTTACGCCTTCCTTCACCGGAACCTCTGTGACCATTCCTGAAACGGTTGACCGGACCGTGTTAGATACTTTGCCGGTCTTTTTAGAGGCTCCTGAACGAATAAGCTGAAGGTTGCTTTGCGCAGAGTTAAACTCCTGCTTACGAAGTTTGAATTCATAATCGACGCGGGCGAACTCAGCCTGCGGTACAAGAGATTGCTCAAGGAGTTTTAGGAATCTCTCCCTCTCTCCAGTTGCATTTCTTAGGTTGATTCGCGCTGCTTCTAGGGATGACTCTGCCGCATTCAAGTTGACTACGTTAGGTACGATCCGAATTCTGGCAATCAGGTCGCCGGCTTTGACAGAATCGCCCGCTTCCACATGGAGTTTTTCTAAAATCCCCGAAACCCTTGGCTTTATCTCCACCTCGCGCCTAGGGACTAGCGCGCCGGTTGCAACCGTCTTCTTAATGATGTCTCCGCGGAACGCGCTGGTGGTTTCATAAACAACCTTTTCTGGTTTTGAGCGCTGGTAGAGAAGGACCAAAGTGAAAATAAATACAGCGATGATGCTGGCTAGTACAATATAGAAAAATATTCGTTTCATTAGTCTGCTCTCAGGGCGACGACCGGGCTAATTTTGGCTGCATGCCGGGCCGGGATAATACCGGCGACGGCGCCAGCAACAACAAGAAGGACCGTTGCGGCCATACAAATATTGAAATCAACTCCTGGGTTGGCAAATGCCTGGCTGCCATCTCCCACAAGTTTTCGAGCGAGTTCGAGCACAAGGACGGCAGCACACATGCCCAGGTACCCTGCAAAGGCAGTAAGGAAAATCGACTCTTGGAGGACCAGCCGCACGACCGACCCCGGTGGTGCTCCGATGGCACGGCGGATACCAATCTCTTTGGTTCTCTCTTTAACGACGATCAGCATGATGTTGCTCACGCCAAGGACGCCAGCGAGAAGAGTAAGAACACCTACGAACCAAGTAAGAGCATTGATGCCTGTGAACAAGAACAGAACATTGCCAAATCGTTCTGACGCGTTGAAGCTGCCAAGGGCCTCTGTATCGTCGGGGTGAATTTTGTGCCGTTCCTGCAACCTGGATCGAACATCTTGTTCTAATTTCAAAGCCGAGTATCCAGGCTGGGCAGTCATCGCGAACCATCCAAGATAAGTGATGTTGAACGCCTGTTGAAAAGTCGTAAACGGAATGTGAACTGTTTGTTCTTGCCGTTCTCCGTTGTCGCCGGTTTGTCTTGCGTTGAAAACTCCGACGACTAGGAAATACACCCCCTTTATCTTGATGTATTTTCCGATGGGGTCTTCGTTGGGCTGGAACAGTACTTCGCGTACGTGTTTGCCAATCACTGCGACTTTTCGCTTGTCGCGAATGTCTATTGGGTTCAAAAAACGTCCAGCTTTCATTGCCATTGGTTGAATGAACTGAATTGCTGGATAGTCAGCACTTACGCGGAAATCACCAGTCTCCTTACCGCGGACGACGTTCGCTCCTCCACGCCAGCCTCCGAGTGATCCTCGTGGTGCTAGGTGTTCGAGCCCTGGCAAATCTTTCAGTACATCAATGTCCTCTGTATCAAACTGAATATTTCTTCCGGGTGGTAGCCCCTTGTGGGCGGTTCCTGTTCGTTGACCCCAAACGTATACGCTGTTGTAAGCGTAACCTGCCATATTGGTGCGAATTCCATTTTCTAATCCGTTGCCAAAACCGAGCATCATGATCAGCATGAAAATTCCCCAAAAAACTCCGCATGCGGTCATGAAAGTTCGCAGTTTATTGCGAGCCATGGTCGAAAAGATTTCTTGCCATCTGTCCGCGTCAAACATGGCTAGCCGTTTCTCAACGCGATGATGGGGTTTACTTTTGAAGCACTGCGTGCAGGAAAGAACCCTGCGAGGGCACCGGATACTACCAATAGCACCATAGCTGTAATCGCCATTCGGAAGTCGATGGCCGGGTTTTGAAGGTACTCGTTGTCGGGCAAGAGCTTGGATGCTCCTTCTAAGAGGCCAACACCAGCAAGAAGGCCAACATAACCGGCGACACTGGTTAGAAGAACCGCCTCCTGAACAACGAGACCGACGATTGAATGTGGTTGGGCACCGATGGCCTTGCGGATACCGAACTCCTTGGTGCGCTCTTTGACAGAGATCATCATAATATTACTTACACCCACGATTCCGGCGATGATGGTTCCGGCGCCAATGATCCAAACGAAAATCGCGATCCAATCAAAAATTTGTACGATGTTTTTAAAGCTCTCGACGTTATTTCGGACGCGGATGGCGCGTTTGTCCGAAGGATCAAAACGGTGGTTCCGTGCAAACATACCGCGTATGTCATTTTCGATGATCTCTGTTTCTTCCACGCTCGCGTCTCCAACAGTGAACATGAGCTGGTCGATATTTTCGCGGCCGTTGTAGACGGTTTGCGCGGTAGAGATAGGTAGATAGATCTTTCGACGTTCTCCCTCTGAGCCCTTGTCTATAAAAGTCCCTACTACAAGGTAGGCAGTGCCGCTGATGTCTATGTATTTGCCTAAAGGGGCAATCTTTCGAAAAAGAACGTCGGCAACGGCGTCTCCAATGACCGCTACCTTTCGTTTTTGCGCTAGGTCAATATTATTGATGAAACGCCCTGTAAGCATCGTCGTGCGCTCGAGAAAGAGATGGTCCGGATGTACAGCTCGGACGTCGAAACTCGAATGCTGGTTTTCGTAGCTAACGGTGTAACCGTCTTCGATTCGAAATCTCCCGGTGAGCTTTTTTACCTTTTCCTGCTTCTTTAGTCTGTTGTAGTCACGATTGGTAAACCGAATCTTGCGACCGGGCCCTGTGCCGGCGTAATTCCGAGAAGTTCGCCCGCCATAGATCCAGAGACTGTTGACAGCGTCGTCGGCAAAGCGTGCCTCGGTTGCATTTCGCAAACCGTTGCCGGCGCCTTGCAAAAGGACCAGCATAAAGATACCCCATGCGACGGAAAGGCCGGTGAGAAACGTGCGCAGCTTATGGCGGCGCATGGTTTCAAAGACCTCTTCCCATCGATCTCTGTCGAGCATAGCTAGTTGGCGACTGCCCCGTCGTGAAGTAAAATAGTCCGATCGGCGCGTTCTGCGATGTCGGGCTCGTGAGTAACGAGTACGATCGTGATCCCGTCATTATTGATTTCGCGGAGCATCTCCATCAAATCGTGAGATGTCTTGGAGTCGAGCGCACCCGTGGGTTCGTCGGCTAGAATAAGGCTGGGTTTGGAGATCAATGCTCGGGCGAGAGCAACTCTTTGCATTTGGCCGCCGGATAACTCTCGAGGAAGATGTTCACAACGGTCGCCCAGGCCCACTCGCTCAAGGTATTCGCGCGCCAGGCTGAGCCGTTTCTTGCGAGGAACCTTTTGGTAGTAAAGGGGCAGGGCGACGTTCTCTGCCGCAGTCTTGAAAGCGAGAAGGTTGAAGGACTGGAATACGAAGCCAATAAAACGGTTGCGGTACTGGGCCGCTTTGCGCTCGGAAAGGTTTCGGATAAGGGTGTCTTCGAGGTGATAGGCACCTTCATCGTAATCGTCGAGAATCCCGAGGATATTGAGGAGGGTGGATTTGCCTGAACCCGAACTCCCCATGATGGCTACGAACTCACCGTCATCAATCCGAAGGTTGACGTTCTTGAGCACCTGAAGGTCGTTCTTGCCGATCTGGTAACTCTTGCAGATGTTTTCTAAGCGAATCAAACTCGGCCCTATCTACCACACTCACTCTATAACCAGAGGCGCCGTCCAAATGTTCCCTGTTTTTGCAAATGGTTGGCCGAGGTGACAGAGCCTTCGTCAGAGCGATCAGATGGCTATTGGGGGCGGTACCTTTCGCTGTGCAACCGACGCGGAACGGACTTCTGGTCGGTAGTCTTCGGCTATCCACTGGCCAGGGCCCTGTTGGCTTTTCTGCCATCCGGTCGCGGTGAGTGGTTAACGCCTACGAAGATCACCCTTCTAGGAGCAGTGGTCAAAGCTGTGTCATTTTGGGCGTTGCTTCAAAATTCGGGTGGCGTTGTGTGCGCAGGCGCGATTGGCTTGCAGGTCGCGCAGGTTCTCGATTCAATGGATGGAACGCTCGCACGAGCTCGGAAAACGAGTTCGCCCTTAGGAGCCTATCTCGACAAAGTCTTGGACGGCGCATCCTTGCTTGCCATGTCAGCTGTCGTTGGGTTGAGGGGGTATCGAGAAACTGGAGAGGCATGGCTCCTGCTTCTCGCTCTCTTAGGAGGAGGGGCGTTCCTTCTTGGTTCCTACGGACTTTGGGTGGCACGCGCCGCGGGTTTTCAATCCAACTCATCGCTAAGTGGTGGAGCGCCAGTTTTGATAAAAGGCGAGGTCTTTCCAGAATGGTGCCGAGGGTGGCTATCTGTTTGGCGTTTCCAAGAAGCAGATCTGTACCTTTGGGTCGGAGTTCTCGCTGCTCTCGGGCGCTGGCAAATCCTCTGTATTGGATTTGCCGCGACGCAACTACCTAAGACTCTCGCGGTGATTACTTTCTATGGATTGCGAATCAGCCGTGGTCGCTAGAAGGAGTTAAGGCTCTACGTAGCCGTTCCTTATCGCGAAGCGAGCAAGATCGGCGTTATTTCGTAGAGAGAGTTTCTTAAGAAGATGGCCACGGTGCGTGTCGACGGTCTTGACACTAATACCAAGATCTTCCGCCACGTCACGGTTGGTCATGCCAGAAGCAAGATAACAAAGCACCTGGAACTCGCGTTTCGAGAGTCCCCGGGATGGTTCATCTGCATCTAGGGATTTGGGATCAAAACCTTCTCCTTCGAAGTCGTTCGGTACAACTCGCCGCCCATGGTGGACCTCGTTTATTGCCTCAATAAGCGTGTCGGTTGCGGCGCCTTTCCAAACAAAACCAGTGGCCCCTGCACGAAGGGTTTTTTGGACGAACGGTTTGTTCTTGTACATGGACAAAATGAGGACCCTTGTCGCTATTTGGAGAGAGGCCACCTCGGCTGTTACTTCAATGCCATCTTTCTTGGGCATGGAAACATCGATCAGTGCGACGTCTGGCCTAAGCTCCTTGATTTTCTCTACGGCGTCTAGGCCGTCCTTGGCTTCGCCGACAACCTCTATCGTCTCAACACTGTTGAGTAGCCGCCTTATGCCCTCTCGTACAAGGGCATGATCGTCTGCAAGTAGTACTCGGGTCATTGGCCTACTCGTTCTTGCACCGGAATGCGAACGCTAACTGCGGTGCCGTCTTTTTCGTTCTTATTCACTTCGAATGTTCCACCTAGGGTTAGCGAACGACTTCGCATACCAGCGATTCCTCGCGTCTCGGGGGTTGCCAAAGTGTTCTCGAATCCGCAACCGTCGTCCTCAATGTCTAAGTGGATGATACCATCTTTGACCCCAAGAGCGATGCGTGCATTTGACGCATGCGCATGACGAACGATGTTGGTTGTCGCTTCTTGGATGATTCGAAAGAGATCACTGCTGAAGGGTTCCTCCAGCGAAGCCGGCAGCGGTTTCACCTCGGCAATAAACTGAATATAGGAAACTCTTGTTAGTTCTTCGCAGAGTTTTGTGACTGCAACGTGCAAACGGTCTGTAAGCTCTGGAAGTAGAGATTGTTCGACGAGCGCGCGAAGGCGCGCCAAGCTTGTTTCGATGGACGTACCGAGTTTTTTCGCCCTTTTACGAACGTCTCCGTCAGTGTGCTGAATGATCCATTCCAAATCCAACCTATGAACAAGCATGCGCTGCCCAAGGTCATCGTGGAGGTCTCTGGCTAGACTTTCATCGCCGGTCATCGGATCGCTCGTGCAAAAACAAAGAACGTACAAACTAGTTAACACTGACTCGAACTAGAAGTCGACTAGCTCTTGCTGTTCAAAAGAGAACTGGCAATTACTCTTAGGATTTCCTCTGACTTTGAACGCGTGGAGGGTGGTTTTTTGGGGACAGTTACCCCTCCGGAACCTAGCTTTTTGCGTTTTTTTGGTCTTTATGTCTATCTAGTAATAGAAGCGCTAAGCCAGAGCCGACGATCAATGCCCCGCCGAGCACAGTGATAAATTTCGGCGAAATTGAAAAAACGGCGCAATCCAATATCACAGCCCAAAGAGGGGCGGTGTAACTAGCAGCGGCAACGACCGTGACCGAGTCAAGGCGGTAGGCTTCGGTCACAAGCCATTGCGCCAGTACCGAAAACATCGAGACCCCGAAAAGCGGAAGCCAGAGTTCAATTGGGGGTAGGTCAGGCACGCGGTTTTCGAACAGGAAGAGAGCCAATGTGGAGAAAGGAACACTGAGCAAGTAAAAATAGAACACGACAGCCTGAGGTTTTTCGGTCCGCCCGAGAACCCGAAGCGTAAGGTGGGCACCGGCAGAAGAAAGTGCGCCGCCCATTGCGAAAAATCCCCATACTGTACCCCCGCTGAGGTTGGGCCCGAGAACGATGGCGCAGCCAGCGAATCCAACCGTCATGGCCACCCATACGAGTGGCCTGGTTTTTTCACTTTTGCCGAGAACTACACCCGCCAACGACCCGATGACGAGAGGTTGTAATTTGCCGACGAGGGTAACGTCCGCGACGCCCATTCCGCGCATTGACCAAAAGTAGCCGGTCATCGCACCAAAACCGAAAAGTGCTCGAAGGACAATGCCGCTTCTGTTCGCGACATGAAAACCAGGCCCCCTTGCCGTCACTCCTACCAGGAGGGGCAGAGCAATAAGCGACCGCCAGAAAATGATGTCGAAGGCTGATAGAAAGGGCCTAACTTGCTTCACGCAGGCGAGCATGCCCGCGAAGAACAAGCCAGCAATGATCATCAACATTGGACCGCGTCGCATTCGTGGATTCCTTCTTGCTGGTGGTATACAGGCTCTATGGTGGCTGGCCCACAGAGAAAGCGTCGAATCTTGGTAACCGGAGGTGCAGGTTTTATCGGCTCCCATACAGTCGATCATTTCTTGCGCTCTGGCCATCAAGTCATCGTGCTCGATGACTTCAGCACTGGGAAGCGATCCAATCTGGCCCAATGGGATAAAGAAGAGCGATTGGTTATCGTGGAAGCTGATGTCTCTGGTGATATCGGTGCCGCACTAGGTTCAACGGTGAAATCTGAGGGGCCGATTGACAATATTGTCCATTTGGCGGCGCAAACCTCAGTCGTTCGTTCGATCGAGGAGCCGTTGTTTGACGCTAAGGTGAATCACTCTGGGACCGCTGGAGTTTTTGAGTACGCTCGCCGAGAAAAAGTCGAAAAAGTAGTCTTCGCGTCCTCTTCGGCAGTGTATGGCGAAGTAGAGACCCTACCGGTGAGCGAGACCGCAATACCGCGCCCTTTGTCTCCCTACGGCATCCACAAGCGCTCGGGCGAGTTACTTGCCGCTTACTATGGGGCGGTTCATGGCCTTTCCATTACCTGCTTTCGTTTCTTCAACGTATATGGACCTCGGCAGGATCCCAAGAGTCCCTATAGCGGCGTCATTTCAATCTTTGCCGACCGCGCGAGCGCTGGGAAGACCTTGGTGATCTTTGGCGATGGCGAACAGACACGGGATTTTGTCTACGTGGAAGACATCGCAAAGACCCTAGCAACGACGTGTTTCACTGAAGCCGGAAACGGCATGATCGTGAATCTTGGAACCGGAATTGAAACCACGGTTAACGAGCTGGCCACGGCTGTCATTAATATCTCGGCAACAGCCGAGCAACGTTCGGAGATTTCCCACGAGGCAGCTCGGGCCGGTGAGATCAGGAAGTCCGTCGCCGACATCAAACTCGCTTCAAAAGAGCTTGGGTTTCGACCGAAGGTCAAACTCCTAGATGGACTAAAGCGAACCTTCGATAGTTCCGCTACCTAGAAAGCAAACCTAGGCTGCTTGCCTGATTTCTATAGCTTTCGGAAATTACTAGTCTGCCAAATTCATTTTTTGATTATCGTTCAGTATTCGGTTGCGGACCGAACGCGGTTCTGTCAGTTTGCTTGCGCCTACTAGATCTCTCGCGGAGCTCTTCTGGCTCATATAAGAAGCAACTTTTGAACTACAATGAACGTCTCTCAGCTCAATAGTCCAGCTCTGCTAAATCCAGGTCAGAGCTTGGGTCGATACCAACTGATTCGCCGTATCGCGATCGGAGGCATGGCCGAGCTTTATTTGGCAAAGAGCTCTGGCATTGAAGGGTTTGAGAAGTTCGTAGCGCTCAAGCGAATCATGCCGCATCACGCGACGGATTCCACGTTGGTTTCGATGTTCCTTGATGAGGCGAAACTGGCTGCCCGCCTTCAACACCCAAACATCGCGCAAATTTACGATGTCGGCCTCGACGCCGGGACGTACTTCTTTACGATGGAGTACGTGCACGGGCAGGACCTGCGCGAAATGACCCGGTTGCGGAGGAAACTCAGAAAAAAACTGCCGATTGGGAATGCGCTCTCCATCGTGATGGGAGCAGCGCGGGGCTTACATCACGCTCATGAAGCGGTAGACGAAACGGGTCGACCTCTAAATATTGTCCATCGAGACGTATCAGGATCCAATCTTGTGATTTCTGTCGATGGAACGACAAAACTTATCGACTTTGGCGTTTCACAATCTGTCGACACGGCTGCCGTTACCCAAGTGGGTATGTTCAAAGGCAAGGTTGGATACATGTCTCCCGAGCAATGCCGTGGTGAGGCTGTAGACAGACGCGCAGATATTTACGGGCTTGGAGTTATCCTATATGAGCTCACCACTGGAACTCGTTTGTTCGGGAGGAGTAACGACTTTTCTACTCTCCAAAGGACCATAGATGGCGACCTTGAATTGCCGTCTCAAAGAGTGGCCGGATTTCCTGCAGCACTTGAGTCCATCATAATTAGATGCCTTGCTTACAACCCAGTGCATCGATATGCGACTGCCCTAGAGCTTTGCAGAGACCTTGACGAGTACGCCACAAAGACCGGCGTAAATACCTCCGAAGATTCGCTGAGCGCTTACATGAGGGGGCTTTTTGCAGCCAAGCGTGAGTACGAGGGCCATGACAACGCTCTTCGACACGCCCGCGCTGCTACCGTAGAGGGGACCCCAACAAATGCCCGAAGAGGTGTTCCACGACTAGATACTTGGATCGTAGATAGCGTGGATGCGGTTCCGTCACCTGGAGCGATAGATTCAGATTACGAAATTGGAGAGAGAATCAAGCCTCCTCTCAGCCGCAAGCATCGATTTGCTCGGTTCTCCCTTGGTACGGCAGCTCTTGCTTTGGGTGTTTGGCTAGGTGTCGGAGTGCACAATTCTGGCGCACTTACTACGACTGAAACAGTTCCAACGTTGTCCCCAGTGAGCGATGTCGAAGTGCTTGTCGCGAGAGCAGTATCCCGCGGAAAAGTCGTTTCTCCTCCTGCAACAGTTTTGGCGGAAGAAAAAGATTTTGCAGAAACGAGCGCTAAAGAGCCAAGGCAAAGTAGAGAAAAGCGGAAACGTCGATCTCGAAAAACCAAAAAAAGCGCGCAAAAGCGCAGACCGGTGCCCAGTAAAACCGCGGATGCACCAACCGAAAAAAGTTTAGAGCCTGAAGGTAGCGAGTCAAAAGAGCTCGTTCCAGACAGCTCTGAAGAAAAACCCACACTAGAACAATATGAGATACCGAAACCTCGAATTAGAGCGGAAGACCGTCGAGCCACTTGGGAACGGAAGTCAATTCGCTTACCCCAGTGAGGTTTCTTTTGGAGATAGAGAAAATGACTCGTTGTACCTTATTACTTTTTGTATCCGCAGGTTTAATTCAAACCAGCATTGCAGCAGCCCAAAAAGACAGTACCCCACATCCGTCCGATGCCGACCATGCACCAATTATCAAAGTTGAAAAGGTAAGAAAGATTTACCGGCAGCCTGCTCCTACGATAACTGTAGAGCGGGAAGAAGAGACTTTCGATCAAAAGCCTGTTGTGAAGAAGCACTACGTGCCCAAAGCACCTAAAGTAGAGGCGTACCACACAGTGAAAGAGTCGGTTTTTGCTCGTACAAAAGCAGAGGCCGAAGCCAAGCTTCGGGCAGAAGCAGAAGCTGAAGCGCGAGCTCTAGCACTCGCCAAAGCAAAATTAGAAGAAGAAGCCAAACAAAAAGCAGCTCTCGCGGCCCAGGCGCGCGCAGAAGCGGAGGCGGTTCTAAGGGCAGAAGTCGAAGCAAAGGCAAAAGCCGTTGCGGATGCAAAAGCCAAAGAAGAAGCTGCAGCGAAAGCTCGCGCTGAAGCTGAGGCATTGGCTAGAGCAAACGCCGAAGCTGAAGAGAAGGCACGTGCAGAAGAAATAGCAAAGGCAAAGGCACAAGCCGCAGAGAAAGCACGCGCGGAAGCCGCGATCCAGGTTCGAATCGAAGCTCTTGCGAAGGCAGAGGCAAATATAAAGGCACGTGCTGATGCCCTCGCAAAGGCGGAAGCTGCAGCGGCCGAAAAGGCTGAGGAAAAAGCGCAAAGAAAAGCCGAGGCCGCAGCTGTGGCTAAAGCGGAAGCTGATGCAAATGCCGCAGCCGCGGTAATCGCCGAGGCCCGCGCTCGTGAAGTTGCTCACGCACCGACGGGCTTTTATGTCGAGGAGCCTCTTCCACAGCCAAGGCCGACTGTAAACTACGATGCGCCTTCTTCTTGGAAACGAGATACGGCAGGAGCGGCTCTCACCGGAGCCGCTGTACTGGGCCTCGGGACTTCGGTCGCATTCTTTGTAGCCTCTCGAAAAGCTCGAAGGGACGCACGGTTTGCGTTTAACCCTTTCCAGTACCACCGTAGTAGACAAAGAGAGAGAAAGAACCGAAACATCGCAATTGGGAGCGCTGTTGCAGGTGCGGTTTTTGCCGGCGCCGCGATCTACCGCTACTCCCACGTTCGTAACTTGGAAAAAGAGAAGTCGAACGGCTTTTCGTTAGACCTAAGCTCGGACGCGGCTAGCATCGGTTACTCAACGACGTTCTAGTCGAACCAAAACTCCCTCGACTTTCTCACAGCTTGGCATGATAGAGTTCTCTCTATGAAAGAGGGACTCTGCATGTTGAAAGTGACAACCCTACTTTGCGTCATGGGCCTTGGTTTCTCCGGGGCTTGTAAGAAAGTAGAGGGAGACAAGAGTGACACAGCGGAGGCTGCTGCCCCCCAAGACAACTCCCTGTCGGAAAAGAAGACGGTTGCGACTCCAACCACTGAAGAAGAGGCTGGTGAAGTTTCCGTGCAAGACTTGGCCGGATGGCTAGCAAACAAAACGGTCGCGGTTTTTGATGCTAACAGTCAAGAGACTCGACAAAAGTATGGGGTCATACCAGGCGCGAAACTCTTGAGTCATTACTCGGATTACCCCGTAAGTGTTCTCCCCATAGATAAGGACGCCAAGCTTGTTTACTACTGTTCCAACACCCATTGCGGCGCCTCACACGCTGCGGCAAATAGAGCAATCGCTGCGGGCTACGCAGATGTTCATGTCCTACCTGTCGGGATCATGGGCTGGGTCGATGCAGGAGAGACAGTAGAAAAACTCTGATTCTCATTTGTTCGTGGAAGCTCCCGGTGCAACGCGTCGGGAGCTTTTTTTTTGTACCTTTGGGGACAGGGGAGGAGGCTCAGCGGATTTCTACGGCTACGCCGTTGGGAACAGGATAGAGACCGACGACGTTTATTGGGTCACTCTTCGTCCTTAGAAATGCTTGGGTCGAAGGACCGCCATCCAAGAGCATTGCATCTTTACACCCCAGCCCTTGCTTGGAGGCCAAAAAATCTCCCATGGCTTTCGTAGTAAGAAGACCTTCAGAGGCAAACACAAGGGCCACCTTGGGTGACCTGACGCAGAGGCCCGAGCGCCTGCGCGCGCCCTGTGGCTTTAACCTCGGTACCTGACCGTCTATGACCACTCTTGGCCCGCACTGGATGGCGAATTCTGTCTTGGGCAATTCTTGATATTCGTTGGTGTGGACAATTTCTACGCCGGCATCGGTTACGCGAAATACCCCCCAATCGGCTTTTCGCAACGGGTTCAGAACCTGATCGTCATCTAGAAGCAGTCCCAGGGGTTTCTTGTCCGGGTCGAAAAAAGTGCCATTGATAAAGAACACACCTTGGTTTCTCTTTGCCATCTCTCCCACACGCAAAGGCGAGACTTTGGCGTCAATTGCAGTAAATTTCGCTTCACTTAATTCAACGGACAGGACATGGAGCCGCGCTTCCTCATTGGAGGGTAGGCTCTCGAAAAACTGATAGTGGACTCCTGGGTGGAGGTTTTGCCAAGGGCTGTTGCTTTCTTGCTTCTCAGAAACGCCAGCTTTGCTCGCCTTGTCTTTACAACCCACACCCAGGGCGAGCGCGAGAATTGCGCTAACCGCAGTCAGTCTGGTTGGGAGCAAAAAAATGGTTACTCCTCCTCTTCATTGGGGACGCTGTCTTCTTGGGGGAGGTCCTCTTGGGTTTGGAGTCGTTCTAAATCTTGGCTGTCTTGGCTATCTTCTGGGGGCGTGGAAAAATCCGGCATAGGAACGTACTCCAGACTTTGAGAACGGTTTCTAATTGCCTGCGCTCTTTTGATAACCCTAGAAATTAATTCGGACTCTTCTTCTTGGTCAGGTTCTCTACCAACACCGGGCGTGACACCAAAACTTTCCATCCTCTCGACGATCTTTGCCACGGTGTCTTGTCGGGCTGCATAGAAGCCGCTCGCGGAAACCCTGACAAAAGACCAACCTAACCGTTCTAGTGTCATTTGCCGGCCAATTCGCTCTTCTAATTCTTCTGCACTCTGATCGCGGCCGCCATCGCAAAGTACGCCAACGCGGGCTCCACTTTGGCCAGAAGCAACTAAGTCAATCTGGTAATTACCTACAGCCCCATGTACGACAATTTGGAATCCCTTCTCGCGTAGACATTTTGCGACATCAAGCTCGAACGAGGTTGGTTCCTGATCTGACTTTGTTTGAGCAAGAACGTCTGGTTTCTGGGCGTAGTTTAGGAGTTTGAGGCGTAGGTCACCGGCTTTTAAATCTTTCTCAGGATCTAAACCGTGTACAACCCACATTTGATCGCGAGCTCGACTAGCCGCGACGTTAAACTGTTTTTTTACGTCATCACGCTGTTTGATTGCTAGGCGCCGACCATCTATTGATGGGGTATCAACCATGGAAAGAAAAATAATGTCTCTTTCGTCGCCCTGAAACTGGGATGCGTTGCCACATAGAATCCTTCGACGCTTGTACTCTGCTACGGAGAGTCGTCTTCTCAGTAATGAGTCAATAC
>CAYPIX010000070.1:8141-19858 GCA_964410875.1 uncultured Kofleriaceae bacterium | reverse complement strand
AAAGCCTATCGTTACAACGAAGAGCTGAGTCTGGAAGCGGTCCCCCTTGAACTGAAACCGGAAAGGGAAGACGACATCGTCGTAAAGACGCGCCTTGCCTACCTTGGCCCTGAAGACTGTCCAACACGATCTGCAGATAACCCAATCGCAGAAGGATATTTCCCGGGTAAGGCATTTGTCGGAGAGGTGGAGCAAACCGGGCATGCGGCGACTCATCTCCTAGGGAAAACTGTTCTTGTGGGGGATCACCAACCCTGCGGAGAATGTCCTCCTTGTCGTCGCGCTCAAAGCGGCGCCTGCGGCGGTTCTTTCAAGTTGGGCGATAACGTGGGCGCGCTTGCAACCCACGGTAGGGCGAGCTCTCGGTGGGCCATTGCTCTCGAAGACGGACTGGAAATCGACGCGCCGGAAACACCTGCGGTCGCTGGAGCCCTGGCCCTTGCCTATTCTCTCTTCATAAAAGCCGCGGTGACTCCTGGAGATAATGTGAAGATTGTAGGTGACGGCACCATTGGGGATATGGCCAACCAACTTAGAACTCACTTTGCGGTCAGAGAGCCCAAAAATTCTGCAAGTCCCGTCCGGATCTTGGAGACGACCTCTTCGTTTACTGGCAGACAAAAGAGCATCGCTCTCGCCGCGCCGGGCGCCAAACTCAGCTGGCTTCACCGCAATGCCGCCAAGGCCCCGGATGTGTCAACGCTCGGTCCCATGAGCGCATCGCTTGCCTGGGTGACAACGTCCCACCCCGACCTTCTCACAGAAGTTCTGGCTCTTGTCGTTCGCCAAGAGATCGATCTGAGTTCGGCGGTTGACGTCGTTCCTCTGGAAACGGCACTTGAAAATTGGCAGCCCGACCGAGGGCGAGTCGTTCGTTTGTAACGAAATCCAGCGCTATAGAAGTACGATAGCGACGATCGCCACCACTACAGCGAGCATGATCCCACCAATGACCCACTTCTGGTTGTTGCGCATCTCCGCGAGAAGTTCGCTTTCGCTCACTGTGCTCGTAAGCTTCGTTTGCTGTCCCATGGGCGGAGCCAAGGTCTCCCCGGTTTTCAAGCTAAGACGGTCCTGATCTCTTTTGGTCACGGATCCATCATCATTGTACCGGTCTTCCATCGGCATCGAATCTGCTTTTTCTATGACATCATCCCGCCCCTGAGAAGCAGCCTTCGCTGCTTCTTCGGCGGCGTGCTCATCTAGCTCTCCCTTTTTGAACCAGAGGGTTTCTCGGAACCCCCTTTGTTTCGGACGAGCCTTTGCTTCTGCAGCCTTTGCCTTTCCTTTACCGCCACTTGAGCCTGCTCGCGCAAGAGCAGGAGTTGGTGGCGCCACTGCGGCAGGTGGTGGAGTAGATGTCGCTGCTGGAACCCGAGGTGCTGCGACTGCGTCGGGCGAAGGGTTTAACCCCTGGGCAGGCTTGACCACTGGCGGTGCTTGTGGAATTGGTGGCGCCGATGCCGATTTAACAGGCGAAGATGCGACTTGCCTAGATGGTCCAGAGGGCGCAGATGGAACGGGTGGCGCAGCAGCGGCAGCCTGTGCTTCCGGTCGAGCGCTTTCTTTCGCAACAGCCGAGAGCCGCGCCAGATCAACAGCGCCCATTCCCATCATGGTCTTTGCCATATTCGAACCGCCTGGCGTTCCAACAGCAGGAGCATTCTTGCCCTTAGGGTTTGCGGCTGGCGCAACGCCTGTGCCACTCGTAAGAGGGCGCACACCGTCAAGGAATTGACGAAGTGTCATGAAACGCTTTCCGGAAGAAACTTGGAGGGCCTTGAGAATCAACCCATCAACGGTCTCGTCTACTGCACCAAAGGCAGATGGCGGAGTAGGATTGCCAGTCTTGTGAGCTTCCAAGACCGCGGAACGTTCTCCTTGATACGGAGGTTTCCCGGTGGTCATAAAGTAAAACGTCGCTCCCAAACTGTAGATATTTGAGCGTTGATCGACGGGCTTGTTATCCACTTGTTCAGGGGCAAGGTATTCGGTAACTCCGTTTGGCCCGTCCTGCGACGCAACCGGCGCAGTGAAGTTAATAACTTTTGGCCCGCCGGGTGTCATCACAATGTTCTTTGGCCCAAGATCTCGATGGATCACGCCAAGCTTTGCTGCTTCGGCCACGCCCTCAATAACGTCAACGAGCACCCGCGCCGCCTCATCAGAAGGCATCGACCCGCTTTCGGAAACCGTCTCCTCTAACGTCTTCCCTTCGAGCGACTCAGTTGCGAACCAGACTGACTTGTCACTTTTACCGTATCCAAGAATCTTCGCGACCGACTTGTGTCCAACACGGGAAAGCTGTTTGAGCTCTCGCTCTGCTCGAGAAATTCCGGAGGCGCCTATAAGGCCGTGCTCAGATACACTTGTGACTGTGCAAGCTGTTCCGCCTTGGTTGTCTTTCGCCGCGTAAACGGTTCCGAGCGCTCCCTCGTGAAGTGTTTCTCCTGCCTCAAATCGCCCGCCGAAAACGGACGCGCCCGCAGTGGCGGTTAGCTCCGCCGCATCCACAGGACAGAAGTTCGCTTCATCAGGAAACTCCTTCGTGCATTTTGGACATCGTTTCATCGGTTACTCCCCCAGCTGCCGAGAATCATTCGTGTAATTTTACGAGACTCATCAGCCGCTAAGCAACCGCGGGCGAGGTGAATCAACCGGAGCTTCGAGAGCCTGATCCGGAGCGCCCAAAACTCCAGGTACCTAGACGATCCTCCGTCCTAACGAGGCGACGATTATTTTGTCACCAGGCGGTCCCCTGAGGGATTTTGGGGGTTATTTCGAAGCCGCTGGAGCTGGTTTGCCAGGTTCGCCGCAGCCCGCAAAGAGCTCATCTGCGGTCGGGGTCGACTTACGCGACTGCACAGATTTACGAATCCGTCCCATATTCTTGTGACGACGCTTTCGCTTTGCCGTGGTCTTCTTGGTGTTCGACGCCATAACTGGGGAATAGTCCGGAATCACGCAGACTGTCAAGCCTGGTGTCGAGCCTTCAAACGTCAGCTGCAACCCGATCCACAGAGAAAACCCCGCTAATCCTCGAAAGCGTCCGAATCACTAACTTGAGCTGCTCTAGGTCTGAGACGTTCGCATGAAACGTATTCACTGCCTTTCCATCTTCCCGCGTACGGCAATGAGCTTGGGTGATGTTTACGCCAGAGTCGGTAAAGCACCGAGAAATATGGGCAAGGAGTCCAGGTTTGTCCGCACAAACAACCTGGATTGCTACGACGTGAATGGAGCGAACATTGTCGTCCCACTCCACGTCGATTCGGCGCTCGGGATCCAGATCCAACGCCTTGTTGCAGTCCTTGGTGTGAACCGTCACACCACGCCCGCGAGTTATGAACCCCGTCACCATATCGCCGGGCAACGGACTGCAGCAACGAGCGAAGCGAACCAATATTCCATCCTCGCCCTGCACTTTGATTCCGCTTGATGACGAAGAGCGCCGAGTGACTTTGCGCAGGATTTTTGAGAAAGCGCCGTCTCCGTCGTCTTTCTTTCTAGGCGCACCTTCTGGTGCTAACGCGTCTCCGACTTGGCGAGCTGAAACCTTTCCATAGCCAACATTGCAAAGTAGATCCTCCACAGAGTGACATTTAAGCTCGTTTGCAGCCTTGACGAGCTCACCGTTCTTTAGGCTCTTGGCATAAGAAATTCCGTACCGACGTAACGCCCGTTCCAAAATATCCTTTCCCATGGTGCTTGCTCGCTCGCGCTGTTCCTTGCGCAGGCATTGTCGAATATTGGTTTTTGCTTTCGATGTTCGAACAAGCTTTAACCAATCCTTGTTGGGCTTTTGCGTTGGCGACGTAATGATCTCCACAGTGTCACCATTCTTAAACTGGTAACGCAGGGGAACAATAACCCCGTTTACCCTTGCGCCCGAACAGTGATCGCCAACATAAGAGTGAATTGCATAAGCAAAATCAATTGGGCATGCGCTTTGAGGTAAGGCCTTCACATCTCCCCCTGGCGTAAAGACATAAACTTCGTCGCCGAACAAGTCCATTTTAACCGACTCGATAAACTCGGTCGGGTCTTTCAGGTTTTTCTGTGATTCCATCATCCGGCGTAACCAAGCAAACTTGGCGTCATCGTTTTCAATAACCGCAGAGCGCCCCTCTTTGTATCGCCAATGCGCAGCAATGCCTTGCTCAGCTACAAGGTGCATCTCATCTGTTCGGAATTGAATCTCTATTCGCTCGCCATGAGGACCAATAACTGCCGTATGAAGCGACTGGTACATATTGGCTTTGGGCAACGCGATAAAATCTTTGAAACGGCCAGGAATTGGTTTCCATGCAGAATGCGCAACACCTAGCGCCTCGTAGCATTCCTTTGTTGACTGAGCCACCACTCGAAACCCAATGGCATCATGAATTTCCTCATAGGAACGGCTTGTCCGTTTCATTTTTTGTCGAATGGACCATAAGTGCTTAGCTCGCCCACTCACGCGACAGTTGATTCCTGCCCCCTTCATTTCCGATTCGATCAACTTCTCTACTTCGCTAATGTATTTATCCCGCTCGCGTTTTGTTCTAGCGACTGATGAAACCAGCTGTTCGAACTCGCCGGGATATTGATATTTAAAACACAGGTCCTCTAACTCAGTCTTTACCCACTGGATTCCCAGACGATTTGCGAGCGGAGCATAAATCTGCATGGTCTCGGCGGCGATTCGCTCTTGCTTAGCTTCCGGCATGTGCCCGAGAGTTCGCATATTGTCCAATCGATCGCAGAATTTTACCAAAATCACTCTGATGTCTCGCGACATCGCCAGCAACATCTTACGAAAATTCTCTGCCTGTCTCTCTTCTCTAGTGCTCCACGGAAGCTGACCAAGCTTTGTTACTCCGTCGACTAGGAATGCGACCTCCTCACCAAATTCATTGCTAAGTTCTTCCACTGTGACCGTCGTGTCTTCTACACAGTCATGCAGAAGCCCCGCGCAAATACTTGGAACGTCTAGCCGGAGTTGACTAATAATAAAAGCGACCGAGAGCGGGTGGGTGACATAGGGGTCGCCAGATTTTCGCATTTGCCCTTCATGAGCTCGTTCGGCGAATTCGTATGCTTGCGAAACAAGGGAAAGGTCCGCACCCGAGTGATACGACTCCACGTTCTTGAGAATTTGCTCTAGTCGACCCATGCCTTGTTGCTGCGCGTCCCCTGTAGCGTAGCCGCAAAACAGCAAACTGTCGCGATTCAAAGCATTTGTGGACGACTGAACAGAAGGTCCATTATAGGAAAGCCATCTAAAAAACCGTTCCGCTTGGCTTTCCTGGTGCTAAACTGGATTGCTTCTCCCCCTCCCTTCCAAAAACAGAGATCTTCATGCGCAAACTCCGTTTCGCTGCTTTGGCAGCCATCGTTCTACTCCCTTTGGCCTACTTTCTGGGTCCTCGTATTGAAGTCACAGGTGCGGTAACGCTTCCTGATGTCCCCCAAGACGTCGAGGCCTACATTGCCAAGGTCGAAGCCGGCTACGGAAACGTAATTCCTGGGACCGAACGGAAAATCATTTGGGCTTTTGAGGACAAAAGGAAAACTCCCTTAAGCGTAATTTACCTCCCCGGTTTTTCAGCGACCCGCCAAGAATCGGCCCCCTTTGCTGATGAAATAGCTGAGGCCCTTGGTGCAAATCTATACTACGCCCGTTTACGCGGGCACGGTCAGCCTCCAACTTTCTTAGGACAGTCCACCGCGGACCAGTGGGTCGAAGACGCCGCGGAATCATTTGCCATTGGCGAACGGCTCGGCGAGAGAGTTGTGGTTATCGGCGTCTCGACCGGCGCCACTGCTGCTACGCAGGTACTTCTCCAGACCAACCCCAGGGTTGCTGCTCTGGTTTTCATGTCCCCTAACTTCGGAGCTGCCCAGTTTGGTGCGAGCCTAACGGCTGGTCCCTGGGGGAAAGAGCTAACACAGCTAACTGTCGGCTCGACTTTCTCCTGGGGCGAGCTCAAGCCCGAGCATCAAGCAGTTTGGACGAACAATTTCCCCTCTGATGTTCTTCCTCAAGTAGCTGGGCTAGTAGGACTGGTTCGAAAACAAAGTCTTAAGAAAATCACCGCCCCTACCCTCTTCCTTTACTCCGAGAAAGATACCGTGATCGACTACGAGCGAGTTCTGGTCAAATTTGATGAGCTGGGTAGCACTGAAAAGAAACTCGTCCACATAACCAATTCGGATAACCCTAGCAATCACGTCTTGGCTGGCAAGCTTGTTTCTCAGGCGTCTCATAAAGTTGCCGTCGAAAAAACTCTCGCCTTCCTCAGGCAGTTCCTTGAAACCGCTACCGCGAGGCGGTAACTGTATCGCCGGAGACGGCGTCTTCGGCAAACTCCCAACGGAATCGAAATTTGGTCCCCCGTCGGGCTAGGGACAGCTCGAGCCAACGAACTCGATCTGAAAAAAGGTCTTCAGAAAAGAAGACTAAATCACCTCGCCCCCGAAACATTACTAACGAGGACAATTGCTGACGACGCAAATGACCGTCGTTATTGACCCGGCTAATATCACCATACCGATCTCTAGCTACGCTACGGGTTTCCGTTTCCCAGACCTTGGTGACGTGAGCAGTCCGAGCATCCTCTACTTGTCCTTTAAACTCTCGCCCCTTATCGTCCGTAAGCCGTACGTCCCATTGAGATAGGTCCGTGTATTCTTCCCATTTGTGCTCAAGCCGCAAATGGAATCGCAATCTGTCGCGAGAAACGACAACAAAGCTTGCTTCGTTAATCAGCGGAACCCGCTCTCCTTCGTACACACTACCGCCGCTTGCTCCGCTTACCACTGGTGCCGTGAGCCCAATGTCACCGGTAACAATTCGAACAGGGACAGACTCTTTCAAAGTCTCGCGCACATCTGACAGCGGATTCGGTTGCCGTACTCGCTTCGTAAAGGTGCGCTGGCAGCCTCCGCAAACCAACAAAGATAGGGCTATCCCCAACGCACGCGTCCCAACAGCCCCCATAGCTTTTACTTTGCCCGGCGGGTAAGAACCAGTCAACGCAGGGTCGATGCCGATTCATCGCCTACATTTCGGGACAGAAATAGGATCGCTAACTTGAGGGAAACCGACCTACATTTTTTTTGGTTTCGACCTACGAGTTTGCGCCGCGAATCAAACGCTCTGCATGCTCCCTTGTATGCTCTTCTCGGTTTTCACGTACAAGATTCCAGAGTTCTGGATCGCAATTGGGTCCATCGCGTCTAGTTAGATAAAGAGCACGAAGTAAAGCGTATGCAACGTCGAGATCGTCGTTGACGATACGAAATTGGTACTCGCCGTGGTGAGTCATTTCTTCGATGGCTTTTGCTAGCCGTCTCTCGATCACTTCCGGACTATCCGTAGCACGCCTCCGCAATCTATCTTCCAGGGTCCGCAAGTCGGGAGGCAAGATGAAAATCATAAGAGCATCGTCAGGCCATTCAGCAAAAAGTTTTTCTCCACCCTGCCAGTCGACGTCAAACACAACATCATTTCCAGTTGCCAGTGCACCTTCTACGACCGCTCGAGATGTGCCGTAGCAATTCCCATGTACTTCCGCCCACTCTGCGAACTGATTGTCACTAACCATGCCGTGAAACGTATCCACGTCTACGAAGTGATAATCGACGCCATCTTTCTCGCCTTTACGCGGAGCTCGAGTAGTGTACGAAACGGAAAAATCGAGTTTAGGAAATTCTGCCAACAGACGACGAGACAATGTTGTCTTCCCCGCGCCCGAGGGAGACGAAATAATGACAAGATTTCCACGTTCCTCAGCCATCTGTCCTACTCAATATTCTGCACTTGCTCGCGAATCTTTTCTAACTGCGCTTTAACTTCTACGATTGCCTTCGCGATTTCTGCCGATTGGGACTTCGAACCCACAGTATTGAACTCGCGACCAAGTTCTTGGATAAGAAAATCGAATCTGCGTCCCACAGAATCTTTGCTTTTCAAGAGGGCACTGCATTGGTCGAGGTGGCTGTCAACACGAACCAGCTCCTCCGTAATGTCCATGCGGTCGGCAAAAATAGCGACCTCTTGAGCAACGCGATCTTCGTCAACAGACAGATCTACTTTGGCTGAAATCTTTTCCAGGCGGGTTGTTAATCGCTTAAGAGCTTCTTCCGGCGCATTCGCCGACAACGTCTTTAACTCTGCGGCTATTTTGCCAATACTTTTGAAACGATTTTGCAAATCAGCAGCGAGTTTTCTGCCTTCGGTTTCACGCATGGCCCCAACATTTGTTAGTGCTTGAACCACCGCATCAGTAACGCAATTTTTCAATTCTTCCGAAACACCCGAATCGTCCGTGCGCAGGTCTTCACAAACGAGGACTCCAGGCTGTTGGCTGATTAGTGCCAACGGTACCTCTTGGCTGATCGAGAGCGAGCGGGCAAGTTCAGCTAAAGCGCCATGTGCCCTTCTTGCCGCGATGTGGTTCACCTTCAAAACAGGCGCGGACATGCTTCCCTGGACTCGAAGCGTAACGCTCACAGAGCCACGTTTAAGCGCGCGGCGGACATTGGCGGTTACCACTTCTTCCAATGCGGGATCTAAAGACCCGCCACGCAACTTGATATCCAAGAAGCGGTGATTGACGGTTCGAACCTCGGCAAACACCGTGTGGTCCCCGTTCGTGGCTTGGCCACGTCCATAACCCGTCATGCTTTTCACCCGTCTTTCCTACCATGCCGGTCGGACTTGAACGCCGGCGAAGGACAGCTACAAACTCCGAAAAACGTATGCAGCAAGTGGATATCTCGGTTCATTCACCGTGCTAACTTCTGCTCAGTGAGTACGATCGCTGGCCAAATTCCCAAAGCCATGCTTCTTCCGGTTTGGTTCTACTTTTCCGCCGTTGGCTGCGAGAGCAAATCCAATTCTCCTGCGTCTACCGTCAAACCCGCAGCGCCAATCATTGATCCTGCCATTGTCAACGAGCCGAATTCGCCCGCTCCAAGACCCACCCCCACCGCTGGAGGGCCAGTCCGCTTAGACCTGTACGGTGATCCCCTTCCTGTTGAAGCAGTAGCTCGCCTAGGAAGTTTACGGATGCTGGAGACCAATATCCGTCTAATAGAATTTTCCAAAAACAAGGATCTTCTAGTTTCAAACACTAGGAAAGGGCTTGCAGTCTGGGATTCCAAAACAGGACGGCGCGAGTTCAATGTGGAGATTCCGAAGGCAAGCTGGGCGTTTGCTCTTCATCCCCAAAAAGATACCGCAGTGATTGCAACTCTTGGCGGCGGGATCGAAATCTGGAACCTCACTACAAAAAAACCACTCATAAAGTTACCGACCGCTCACCGACAAGAAATTTCTAGGCTGTGTTTTCTAGACAACAACACTGTAGTTTCCGCCAGTGAAGATCGAAGTGTCGCCATCTGGGATATCAGTTCCGATGAGTTCAGTGAAATTGCTCGTCTAGAAGGAACTTGGAAGGAAATTTCCGCGCTCGATTGCGATGGATTCGGACGCCTTTTGGTTTGGGGAGATGTCAATGGCGGTATTTATTGGCTAGATCGGACCGTAGAAAACTGGAGTCAATCTCTTGGGGCGGCGGCGACAAAAGTAAACGACATCTCAATATCAAGAGATGGTTCTAGGATTGCTGTTGCTACAGGTGATGGCAACATCTCGATTTGGCCGCGTACAGATACAGGTCGACCCGGGCGACCTATTAGGATTTCAGCGCACGACGAAAGCGTAGACTCTGTCGAATTCTCAAGAGATGGAAAGACTCTTTTCTCCAGTGGCGGAGATAAGTACGCGCGCGAATGGAATGTTGCAACCGGAGCGCTCTTGCGAGACATCCCCCTCATTGCAGGGCTCGCGGGTCAGAACTTAACCCTGTCGCCCGATGGGGCCCAACTCGCTTCTTGGGGCCGGTTAACGCTGGCTCGAGGAACAGAGAGTCGACGTTTCTGGCTCTGGAGCCAAAAAACCGGCGCACGGGAAAACGAACCTGAACGTCACCAGCTCTCTTTAACCCAAGTCGTTACTCGTAAGAAAGGACAAGTAACGACCGCCTCAAGAGACGGGACAATCAAGACTTGGTCACTCCGTAGCGGCAAATTGTTGCGAGATACGAAAACGTCAAAAGGTGCCCTAAACGCACTCATTGTAGCCAAAACCGGCAACCTTTTTTCTGGTGGGAAAGACTCGAAAATCCGCGTTGAAGACACAAAAGGTCGAGTTCGTGAAATTTTGGAGCCAATCGGAGGTGAAATTACCTCTATTGCACTAGATGGGGACAGGCTCGTTACCGGCGATGAAACTGGGCGCGTCTGGACTTTCAGCCTCAGCAAAAGGAAACGTATTAGATCTGAGGACAACAAGCTTTTTTCCCAAGTCAATTCTCTCGCTATTGCGCCACAAGGCTCATCTCTAGCTATCGCCGGAAGCAACAACACGATCGCTATCAATAACGATAAAGGGCGAGTCATAGCTAAGCTCGAGCGAAATGTCCGCGCGAACCTGGATATCGCGTTCTCCCCCGATGGGTCACACCTAGCCGCAGGAACAGTGAACTACACAGTCGAGCTTTGGAAGACGACACCCTACGCGCCTGTCAAAACTCTTGAAGGTCACGATGGAGCCGTCACTAGCATTGCTTTCTCACCGGACGGAAAACTTATTGCAAGTGGCAGCAACGACTCCACGGTCCGACTTTGGAGAATGCCCGACGGTTTCTTCATCCGCGAGTTCGTGGGCCACGAAGGCGCTGTCACCGACGTGGCGTTTTCCCATGACGGTCTCTTTTTGGTATCAGCGAGCGAGGACCAAACCGGCCTTGTCTGGCAACTCCCAAGAGGGAACTAAAGACGCAAAGAAAGTGAACGGCATACACATTGCTTTGGTTATGGGTACTATGCAAACCAACGTAGCAACCCGTGCGTCTACCCAGCCGTTTCGTGAGCCCACGCTGAACTGGTTCAAGTCCGGAGATGACATGAAAGATCAGGCACATAGCGGTGAATACCTCCCAGACTCCAAAGGACTCTGGCTCCCTTTTGTGGTGCTTTCATTCGGCATTGGACTGGCGGCTGCCGCCTTGTTCATGGCTTTCTAAGCGGCCATCGTCCTAGCCACCCGACGTAAACGCGGATTTTTACAGCGTCAGGTGAGCTTGATAGATTCCCCCCAGGGTTTGATGGGCGGAATCATTGAAAACAAGCGAACTCGCGCACCACTGGTAGCGATTGCATTGCTGGCTTTGGTCGGCGCGGCAAGTTCTGCTGCAGCTCAGCAACGGGTTGTGGTCATGGACTTTCAAGACGGCGATGACATCGCGGACACCGTGAGGGACTTGGTCAGAGAGGAACACCGTGTCATTGCAGCCAGGGATTACCGACGAGCTGCAAGAGACCTCCGGGCCGCAAGCTACCAAAAGGAAGACATCCGCCGCGTCTGCAGAGATATCTCCTGCGACGCCCTCGTACGCGGAATTTTAGACAACCGGCGTGGCGGCGGTTTCATTCTTGAACTGCTTGTCTACTCGGGGTCGACAGGGGAACTGGTCAAGACGATTGGACTAAACTTGCAGAGGGCGGAGATTCCTAGGCGGTTGCAGCGCCCCCTGGGACAACGCGTCCTTGATGCAATAGCAAGAGTTCGGCGCGGAGGACGCTCTTCAGGTCGGGATAGTAGACGGCGTCCAGATAGAGAAGATGCCCGTGGCGACAGAGACAGAGACAGAGACAGAGACAGAGAC
>CAYPIX010000070.1:0-8041 GCA_964410875.1 uncultured Kofleriaceae bacterium | reverse complement strand
GACAGAGACAGAGACGACAGAGACAGAGACAGAGACGACAGAGACAGACGGTTTGACGACAGTGAGACCTTCGACGACGACAGGGTCGATGCCAGCTCGGGATGGGGTACTACAGACTTTGGCGGCGGTTTTGGCATCCAAGCCGGTGTGCTAATCGACAATACGACAGCCTTGTTTGTGGGCGTTCACTATGGCTGGCACGCGGTCTCGTCTCTGCCGGCACTTCGTATAGAACCCGGCCTCGCTGTGTTTTTTGGCTCCGTCGCAGGTCAAAGTTTCAACGGTGGACGCCTCCTGGGGCACGCGAAGTACATGTTCAATGTTGGAAAAGAAGGCAAGTCTCGAGCTTACCCAGTCGCTGGGTTGGAAGTGCTGCACACAAGGGTTGGCAGTCTTAATAGCACTGAAGTGGGGGCAAATATCGGTGGCGGATTTGAGTATGGCTCGTTTGCAGCGCAGGGCACGTTGGGCGTCGGAAAAGTATACGACTTCACCATCAACGCGCTCTACTACTTTTGACTTTTCCAGCTTGCCTTCCTTGTTCTCTTGACCTCAAGGCATGAAAGCCGTCAGGCTCCGAAACATGCTCAAGGTTCAGCGCCCCGGCTTCTTAGTCCTTATTCTAATTTCGCTCGTCCAATTCTCCTGCGGTTCGAGACAGCCGGCTTCTGACCCTGCTGCAAACACTGCTTTGTCGCTGATTCCGAACGACACACCTTACGTCCTTGCTTCGCTCTCCCGCTCTCCTCGCGCCTACGTCGATCTTCAGATGAGGTCTCTTGAGGAGAAAGGTCCCAGAGTCCTGGAGGTTTTACGATCGCTTTCCGAAATCGGAGCTGACGATTCAGCTCCGGCGGAAGTCTTTCAATTGCTATCCCCATTACTAAAGGAACTAGACGGACGAATGACCGAAAAAGGGCTACTGGAACTCGGCATCCGTGCCGACCCTCTCTTTTTTCTCTACGGAACCAGCTGGGCACCGATTTTCCGCATTGAACTCGCGGACGGTGCCAAGCTCAAAGGCGCGATCAAACGAGTCTTAAAGGGTGCCAAGATCAAATACCCAACTCAGCAGTACCGCGGCATTGAATACTGGCGATTTGGCGCAAAAAAGGATGACAACTTCGAAGCGGCCTTTGCGATTGTGGGAAATTTCGCAGTAGGCGCTGCGTACCCGCGCAAAGCTAGAACGGAGGTCCTCGCAAATATGTTCGGACTCAAAAAGCCGAACAGAAGCCTGGCAGACACGGGTCGCTTGAGCGCGTTGGTTAGACGCCACCAACTAATGCCTTGGGCTGTTCTGTCGATCCGCCCTGCCAAGTTGGGGCAGGCCCTCTTCGGCCCTAGGAAGGGCGCCCTCAGGGGATTTCTGGGTTCCGGCATGTCGCAAACCTGCCGCCTTGAAAGCAGCCGAGCCATTGGGCATGTCCCCGACATGGTAGCCGGTATGACCTCTTACGACGACAATACGCTCAAAGGCATGTTCGGCTTTATTTTGAGGAAGCAAACAGCTAGAGATCTAGAAAAAGTCAGGGGTTCGGTTCCGGGGACCGGGACCAAATCGGTTGTAAATGCGGACGCGAGTCTTGCTATCGCGCTCAAACCTAAAGAACTTCTCGAATTCACCATCTCCAAGCTTAAAGAAATCGGCAAGAAGAAGTACGTGTGCAAGGGCACGAAAGAAATTAACGACCTGGTCGAAAACGCTCAGAAGCTGCCACTTTTGATGATGTTCGGCCCAGGTGCTTCGATTGCTAAACTTACCGGTTTTTCTTGGGTCATCGACAAATTCGGTCCAACCGATGACATGCTCAAAAACGCGAAAGGAAACATATTCGGGGGAACACAAGGCGACATTGCGCCTTTGCTCGAACTAGTCGCCGACACCTTCGACACCCCAAACATTAAAGGGCTCAAGCCAAACGACCCACCTGTTTTATTGGGCGGGTTTCTGATGAGTGCGTTTGGAAAAACGTTTTTCTCGGTGACCAGCGAAAACTCAATAGCTCTTTCATTTGGCGGCCAACGCAAAAAGCGAACACAAAAAATTGTTTCTGAGACAACGTCGAGGCCACCGCTTTTTTTCGGTCATATGGGAAAGCGACTAATCAGAAAAATAGACGAACTCGACAGACCACTGGTTGGCAAGGCCAGCACTGCTAACAAAGCCAAGCGTTCTCTCAGCGAGTTAAACAGCTCTCCCTTAACCTACTTTTCTCTTTCAGCAGACCTTCGCAACGACACGTTAGTCTTTGACTTCGTCGGTCGTTACCCGAAATGAAGTCCCACCGCTGACGGATCTGAGACGAAGCACAGCGAGAGCTACCATCCAAAGGAACCATAGAGGGGCTCCTCCGTTGTTGCCTGTAGAGCAACCACCGGTCACAACATTTGGAGTGGCAATATCCTGTCCCGATCGATCTTCACCATCGTCGACATCGTCGACTGGGGTTTCATCTACTGGTGGGGTTGGCGAAGGACGCTCTCCCACAGGCGCTGTACCAACACCAACAGCGGCGAATGCTTCACGAACCGAGTAAACCTCGCTGGACTCTTCGCCGTGTAGATCTGCAGCGGCCTGTTCAAAAGCCGCACGTCCCTGCGCAAAGTTCGTGTTTCGGCCCATGTAGTTGGTCAACGCTCGGTAAAATATTTGTGCGGAATTTTCGATTCCAACTCCAACGACTTCTACATCAGTTTTGTTTCTTGGGTGTGTTCCGCCTTCGGTGAGAAGTACAAAGGCGAGGTTCGCGATACCCGAGTTAATGTGAACGCCGCCGTTATCTTGGTTTCCTAGATATCGACTGTCGTAGTGGTCGCGCGAATCGCTTCCCGATGCTTCCGGATCTCTCAGATTTCGGATGTAACGACCGTTTCCACCCCCGATATTTTCGCCCATCAAAAAGGTGGACTCAACGATTCCGCCGTTTTTGTATGCGTCACAGATCGAAGCAAGAATGTCCGACGCAGCTTCGTTAAGGGCGCCAGGTTCATTTTGGTAAACGAGGTTAGCGGTCGAACTGGTTACTGCATGACCAAATTCATGGGTACCTACGTCTGCTACAGCAAAACCGTTTCCGTAATACATGGAACGACCGTCCCAATATGCATTTTGGTCGTTGATGCGAGCAATACTGCGAAGAGTCTCCCCCTGGTTATCGTACGAATCACGACCAAACAGGTCGAGAAGACAGTCATAAGTCAATCCGGCCGCGTCATGTGCTTGATCGATATCGCTGTTACCGACTGGCTCATCCCCTTCCGAACGAACTAGCTGAGCGTTATTTCGGCCAGCCGCATCATAGGTTTGTCGGTTTTTTGCAGAGTGGATCATTGGATGACGATCGACGATGTCGCCGTTGACAGCGTCCACAAAGACATCATCGTGAAGAGGCATACCAGCATCTTCACCGGAGACCTCTACACGCCAAGCGAGAGTTGGAACTGCTCCAGAAGACGGCACTACAACGACCAATTCGGTATCAAGTAGTTCGGTGGCTCCATTGGTAGCTGCAAATGCGCGATCGCTGGCATCTGTTACCTCAATAGCCGGATCCATGTCGACATCGTAGTCCAATGATGTTCCGTAGGCCGAGCGAACCTTGCCAGAAGCATCTGCAGAAATACGGATATTTCCACCCAGAACTCTTACTCCCTGGATTCTTTGTTCGTACTTGCTGTGAACATATCCGAGTTCATCGGTTTCCTTCGCTACGAAACCCAGCTCTGCCGCAGGGCCTGAAAAACGTGCCGCTACTTGTTCTGCATCGTTGCCAAGTTTACCGAGTGCTAGAACGGAGTAACCACCCGAGGAGTACGTTACATTTTCTGCGCCGTCGATGCTCTTTTCTCCTTGCCCTACACAACCAGACAAGGCCACCAAAAGCCCACAACAGCCAACAACTCCACTTGATTTTATTCCGCCCACGCATTCGTCTAGTGCAACCAACGGACCATGGGTTTGAGCTTGAAAATGCTCGCCCGAACGACATGAATCTAGCCGTTTAAACGGCTATCAGGTCATACTTTTCGATTCACCCAGCCTGGGAGACTTACCCGTCCCTACGCGAAGTGATTCCCCACTCTAGATCGTTCTTTTTTGAGCTAAAGCGCTACGCGGGTATCGACTTCTCGAAACGACAACCACCCTTTTTCCGGAACTCCCTCAAGGCGGCGAGAAGCGGCACCGGTTGAATATGGGGTTGGCAACGGCGCAAAAGGGACCAGCTCGTTGAATTTGTCATGAAGCATTTCGGCGATTCTGAGGCGAGACCAGTCATCCCTCGTGATCGAAAGGCGATCGAGTAGCCTGTCGACCTCCCGATTCCGCAAACGGCTCCAATTCTGGCTGCCCCTGCTACCAAAAAGTGCCTTTGCCGGTCTGTCGCTTGCGCCATTCCAATCCACAAAAGCAAGGTGAAACGAGCCCTGCTTTAAGCGCTTCTTAAGGACAGACGCCGAGCCTACCCGTAGATCAACGAAGAAGCCCGCACTACGAAACGCATCCACCACCATATCCCGCTCAGGTCTTTTGGTATCCGTCGCCAAGACTGTGAGCACAAGCCTTCGTCCCTCTTTGGTGCGTATTTGCCCAGCCTCTTCCCGCACCCAGCCGACCTCGTCCAAAAGCCTCTCTGCACCTTTGGGGTCTGCAGGCTCTACCTCAAACTCTGGCCCATTAATCGGGCCACCATTCCAAATAGGCCCGGGCCTTTCCGTCGCGTACCCGCCAAAAACTTCGGAAACAATTCGTTTCTGATCAATTAGTTTAGCAACAGCCCGCCTAAGTTTGATGTCCGCAAGTGCCCCCTCGGACATATTGAAGACAACGAACGAAAACAGTGAAGGTTCATAGGTAAGCTCTGTAAAAGCTCTTCCGGTCACAAATTTAGAGCCAGCGTGCGTGTAGCTGAGATCCGCAACGACATCTGCGTCTTCATCGCGAAGGCGAGCAACAGATTTCGCACCGTCTGGTTCGATCACAAATGACCATTTAGGTACGAGCGGTAGAGCTCCCCAGTACTTCGAAAAACGTTCAAGCACAATCTCGCGTGAGGTCCGCGACATTAAGCGATACGGACCTGTACCAATAATGACTCTGGACGCTTTTTCGGCGTCTTTGAAACTCTTAACAATTGGAACAAGAGAGAGTGCGCGGACGGCATACCTGTCGCTCCGGGAGAGCCTTAAGACTACTTCTGACGAACTCAACACTTGCACCCGCTTGATGGAGGATAAAAAGGCCTTGAGATGCGGCGCTCGCCCCTTCCCACGTCTCGCCATATCAAAAGAGAACTGGACGTCCTTTGCTGTCAACTCACTGCCATCGTGAAACCTAGTTCCAGGGCGCAAACGAATGCGAATTTCGCGCCCCCAGTCTGCGACCCTCTCCGCCAGCCAGGGCTTTGCATTTCCGCTTCCGTCATCACGAGTGAGGCATTCGTAGATGGAATCGTAAGCGATTCGCCGCCCGCCCACGGTGGGTGAAGATGAGAAAGGGAAAAGTGGGCCCGGTTCGGTTCGTAGTTCAACAACTACGTCCCCACTAGCCAAACGGGCATCCTTAGCCAAGAGCCGCTCTCGCTCTTCCGTGATCAATGGAGATAAGGGGGGGCTGACTGAGCCATTGGCTCGATTTTTATGTCGCCAGGGTTTGGAGCGGGCCGGAGCCTCACATCCAGAAAGAAGCAGGACCACGCCCAAGGGCATAGCGATCAGCTTTTGACTAAAGGTAAGGATACCAAGAACTTGTTGGGAATTCCTGAGCATGTTATTTCGTACTCATGAGCGAAATGAGCTGGCTCCTCCGCCCAAGCGATGCCCTTCCTACCATAGGTCTAAGCCTGTTGGTCCTGGCTTTCAGCAGCAGCGGCTGCGAAAAACCCCAGCCCGAGGAAAACGGCAATGATTCCTCGGAAGTCAGCCGCCCACCAGTGGAACTTCCGGCGGTTCCTAGCTTCGAAATTCCAGCTCCTTACCCCGACGGAACTCACTCGGTCCGCGAGGTGCTTCTAAAAAGCCCAGAATTTGTTGGTAGCAGGACCAAGATCAAAGGCTTCGTTGTTTGGATTTACGACTGCGCTAAAGCCATACGTACACAAGGTATGACAGACGCAGATATCGCGAAACTGCTCGCAAAAGAGCCCGACCGTTGTGCTCGACCCAATTTCATCATTGGCGACGAGCCGGATACCCCCTCTGAGAAAGGCGCCCTTGTTGTTGGAGTTCCGCGAGCGCTCCGTCCAGACGAACGGCGGGCCCCAACGGAAAGCCACAAGGAGATGGCAAAGGCTTTCAGTGCTATGCCAAAATTCGCAGTGGGCGATCAAGTACTGATCGAGGGCGAATGGAATATAAAGACCGACCGCAACGATCGAAAATCCGAGGGGCTTCTAATCTACGGCTCGATGCAGAACCTCTCCAACGCTCCGCAATAGAGTTACTACTCCAGCCAAGAAACCTGCATCAATTCGCACGCAGACTCACCAATTTCGAACACAGAGTCTCGGCCGTGAATCTGGAGATAGCAGCCATCTTTCGTCTTCGCTCCCAGATGTAATCTGAGTGGTTCACTTTGGGCGCCTGAGAGCTCAGGGCTGAACACCACCTCTATCTCCGCTTTTCCAATTTGATACTGGGGTTTTGGTTTTGCCGCCACAATACGAAGAGCCCTGAGGCGGGCGATTTCTGTGGCCAACTTGTTCAACCGGTGATTGTTCGCGCTCTCTCCCACCGGTGTTTTGACGAGCCACTTTTCTAAAATCTCGTCTCTCTTTACATCCTGCTCCTTCGCCGACAATCTTTTTATTCGTTGGATGTCGAAGACGCCGGCAGAACTGATCTCCAGCGACTCGAACCGCCATTCCTCTGCTTCGTCAATCACTTTCCTTTGGACGGGAAAGCCCCAGTTGGAATCGTTTTGGGCCAAGAAAAACGTTCCATTTTTCGTTTCTACAAAAGTCGCCGCTCTGGACTTTTCGTCTGTCACAACTAGTGTCTCAGAAATTTTTGAACCCGGAATTTTCTGTGGCAACCAAGTAACACGTTGCTGCGTCTCGTTCAGCCAAACTCGAACTCTCTCCCTATCGGTAACAGTAAACGCGTTAGTGTTTGATTTGGTTATTTTCAGGGTGCTCGGTTTATCTACGAAAAGTCGACGTTCTACCCAGTCCTCTCTGGTCTTGAAGAGCGCCAAGAGAGGCGTTATTTCTGTGTTTGGTACACAGCCTTCGCCCATTTGTGTTTCGAACCAAGTGCTACCCGAATCGGAAACACAGTTTCCGCCTATCTTGAGATACCGCTCGCTACTCATAACGCGCAAATCTAGAACAAAATCCTTGTTCGCATTCGCTCCAGGCTTACCGAACATCTCAAGTGAAGAAACGATAGCAGCCAGTTTTTTCTTTGATGAATCTGAGGCTGGGAACGACAACGTATCTCCCCCTGGTTCAGAAAACTGCGTTCGCCCATCTTTGATCCAAACCTGACCGTCAACTATGGCAGACCATTTCTCGAGAATATCCTCTCCAAAAACTCTTCGATCGACTAGCGTTTCTCGACTTTTGAGTAAGACCTCAACAGCACTCGTATCTACGAAAAAAAACATGTCGTCGCCAGTAAGATGCACCCATGTTCCTCTTACATCTGTTTGTTCCTGCCCTATTTCCAGTTGATACCTAGGACCACTGGCCTGCGTGATCGTCAAAGTCCCCCGCGTTTTTCCGAACCGTTCACGCCCTTGATTTCCAACGACTACACGCCGATAGGACAGAATCTCTAGGCTGTTCAGCAGGCCTCGAAGAGCACGACCGTCGACCCGAGCACCCGCCGGTTCTTCAAAAGAGAAGGCACCTCCAGGGTTTTTCTTAATCTTTGTGGTGGTCCCCTGCTCGATGAACTCGAGAGAAGAAACGTCCTCGGTGTCTAATTCTTCAAACAACGCGTGGTTAACGCGGCCCGTGGGCTGCGATTCCACAATAAATATCCAGACGCCAAGAGCAAGAGAGACACACAAGAGAAACCAAATGAGCCTTACCACTAC
>CAYPIX010000069.1:0-20074 GCA_964410875.1 uncultured Kofleriaceae bacterium | reverse complement strand
CGCCTACGGTCGCGGGAATCTCAGACCCCTTCGCTAGAGTTTCTCTCTCTGCAAGCACCAATTTTTTGGCTGCAGCGCTCGGGGTAACCTGGCACCATTTTATTGACGGTACGGTGGGCGGCCTTGACAGTTTTGATGTCGGTTTGAGTCGGCAGGTCAACCGATACCTAGGTATAGGACTTGTTGTCCGAGACGTTTTCGTTCCCGAGGTCAATGGGCAACGTCTTCAGAGGACTTATGAAGGCGAAGTTTTAGTACGCCCCATTGGTACTTCGCGAGTTGAAGTGGGACTGGGAGGTTTTATAGGAGAGCGTGACGGGAACTGGGGGGTTCGCTCCAGAATCTCTGCTGGTCTTATTCGTGGGGTCAGACTTCTTGGGGCTTTTAATATTGTAGAGAGACGTTTTCAGGGCGGAGCGACGGACCCAGAGTTTCGCGCTAGCGCAGGTTTGGAAATCAATTTCGGTGGGCTGGCAGTGGGAGCCATTGCGAGTGGCTCTAGCTTGGAGGGAGAAGGTCCAAACCTTGGTGGAGGTACCCTCATGGCGCAAATCGTGACGCCAACGGAGCTCGGCGTGTTTTCACCGTCGAAGCGTATTGAACGCCTAGACTTGTCCGCGGAGCTAACTTCGAAGAATTTTACTTCAATATTGCTTCGTTTGAGAAAAATGGAAAAGGACGAGGGCGTGGTGGGTGTGGTTGTCCGCGCCGAGGGATTTCGTGCCGGCTGGGCGACCCTTAATGAGCTTCGGAGTCAACTCAAGAGACTGCGGAAAGCTGGGAAGAAGGTCGTGTTCCACGCGGTATCAGGGTCGACCCGTACGTACTTCCTCGGCTCAGTTGCCGATAAGATTTACGTTGATCCAGCTGGTGGCATTCGCCTGCAGGGGGTGAGTTCTGTTGCGATGTATTTTAAAGGGTTACTCGAGAACCTTGGCGTGGAAGCTGAGTTTATTCGAATAGAAGAGTACAAGAGCGCCCCTGAATCCTTCACCAGGGCGGGGCCAACTGAGCCGGCTCTTCGAATGCGCAACGAGTTGATGGATGAACTGTTTGGGCACATGGTCGCTGGAATTGCCAAAGAACGAAAAATCTCGGTTAAGCGTGTCAGAAAGCTCATAGACGAAGGTCCATACACCGCGGGCGATTTAGAAAAGAAGACGGAGCTTGTTGACGGGATTGCTAACAGTGATGAATTTAACAATAAGGTCCAAGCTGTTTTCGGCGGCGCGTATCCTATCGGATCGAGCCCGTACGAAAAACCAGACACATGGTCTTACCCTGAGGTGGCAGTGATCTATCTCACTGGAGATATCGCTGGTGGAAATAGTAGAAGCGTCCCGGTTTTGGGCAAGAAAGTCGTTGGTGGAGATACCATCGCGAAAGCCATCAAGGCCGCGAGAGCGGATAGCCGTGTGAAGGCCATCGTGCTTAGAATAAACTCTCCAGGTGGAAGCGCTCTGGCATCAGAGTTGATGGCTCGAGAAGTTTTTAAAACCCGCGGAGTAAAACCGATTATCTGTTCCCTCGGTGATGTGGCAGCATCGGGTGGTTACTTTGCCGCGGCCGGATGTGATCAGATTTTTGCTGATCCCATGACAGTCACGGGGTCAATTGGCATTTTTAATGGGAAGTTTGACATATCCGGTCTTTTGTCTCGCCTCGGAATCTCCTGGCACGTTTACAAACGGGGTGCTCATTCCGATATTGAATCTCAGTATCGTCGCTTCACCGAAGAAGAGAGAGTCTTTGTCAAAGAAAAGCTTCGCTACTACTACGGCCGGTTTATCGGTGCGGTAGCCAAGGGGCGAAAAATGACCAAGAAGCAAGTTGACGATATTGGCCGGGGGCATATTTGGAGCGGATTGGCGGCAAAGAAGAACGGGTTGGTGGACAAGTTTGGTGGGGTTGTTGATGCGATAGAAGCGGCAAAGATGGCCGCCGGACTTGGCCAAGATGACCAGGTCTGGATTCGTTCGTTGCCCGTCGTAAAAACAGGTCTTCTGTCGAAGTTGCTTGGAACTGGAGCAGCGCCTTTTGGCCAAAGTGGAGAACAACTGTTCCCGCTACTTGGGGTTGCCTTAAAGGCGTTTCCAGCCTCGGTTTGGGTCCAGCCAGAAGTACCTCAGGCCCGTTTGCCGTTTGTACTTGCTGACTGAAGGAGCGCCTGCGATCCTTGCGTCGTTGGGCGATACTCACGGAGATCAGGCTTTGATCGACGCCTCCAGGACCCTGGACGGGCGTGGAAAAATTGTCGAGCGACGTTTTGTTGTTGAAGAAGAGGCGCGGGGGCTCAGGCTTGATCATTTTCTTCGGCTCAAGATTCCTAGGCTCTCTCGTACAAAACTCCAAAAAATAATTCGTACCCAGTTATTGAGAGAGAGCGGCGTCGGCGTCAAACCCCATTCTCCTGTTGTTCCTGGTGAAGTCTTGGTGATTCGACGTGAAGCGCAACCCGAACCGTTATGCCCTCGAGATTTTGACGTTCTTTACGAAGACGATGAGTCTATGGTCATAAACAAACCCGCCGGCCTTCCGGTTCATTCGTCGGCAAAATTCTATTTCAATACCCTTACTAGGGTATTGGCCGAAAAGTTCCCAGGCGAACACCGCCAAATTTGTCACAGACTAGACAGGGAAACGTCGGGTGCTCTGGTTGTGGCGAAATCTCGAATTGCGGCGTCAGGAATTAAGAAACAGTTCGCTGATAAGACCGTCATGAAAAACTACTTGGCAGTGGTCTACGGAACGCCGGAGTGGAAAGAAAAATTGATCGAACTGCCTATAGCACTTGTCGATCCTGACAGTGGAGCGCTTAACATACGGATGGTGGTTAGAGATGATGCACCACCTGCGACGACGAGGGTGAAGGTGGAAAAGTCGTTTGGTGGTTTCAGCTTGCTCCGTTGCCAGCCGGTTACTGGACGTCAACACCAAATCCGTTGTCATCTGGCTGCCAGCGGGTTCCCTATTGTCGGCGATAAGTTGTACACCCATGGTGACGAGCGGTTTATCGAGTATTGTCGTGACGGGCTAACTCCGGAACTTGCCAAAGAGTTTGTGATTCCCAGGCAGGCACTTCATGCCGCTTTTGTACGGTTTTCCAATCCGGTGAGCAGTAGATTGATTGAGGTGGCCTGTCCCCTCCCAGATTTGCTCGAAAACTTCCTGTCTTCGCTTCCAAGTTGCCCTAATCGCAGCAATTGAATAACGCAAGGCTACGTGGTGCGGTCAGGTAAGTCTTAAGACCACTCAACACTCTCTGGATCCAAGCGCTAGGTCGAGTTAGGATAGGTCTAATGTCACCACTTGGGGGAGAAGGCGACGCGGCGAAGTTTCCGGACTTCGTTCCGCTTACTAAGGTCCAGTATGAGGGGGAGGAAACACCGACTCTTCATCTTCGGCGTTGCACTCTTAGTGTAAAGCTTGCCAACGGCGAAACGGAGTTACATTCTTTTGAAAAAGAGGAAGTCTGTATTGGAGGGATGGCCGACAACGACGTTGTCATGCGTGACAATACGGTTTCTCGATATCACTGCAAAATCGTCCAAGAAGATACTGGGTACGTTCTCGTAGATCTTCGCTCTACCAATGGCACGTTTATTAACGGTGTGCGTATCCGTGAAGCCTATCTGGAACCCAATTGTACGATCGCAGTTGGAAAGCAAGAATTCACTTTCAACGCAACCGAAGAGAGAGTTGCCATTGAGCCTTCAGATTCTGACCGGCTTGGACGAATCGTTGGTCGAAACAAAAAAATGCGCGAGATATATTCCATTATCGAGCGTATTGCCCCGACCTCCACAACGGTGATAATCGAAGGTGAAACCGGGACAGGTAAAGAAGTGGTAGCGCAATCTATTCACGATTTATCGCCTCGTAAGAACGGCGAAATGGTGATTTTTGACTGTGGTGCTGTTCCACCTAACTTAATTGAGAGTGAGCTCTTTGGTCACGAGAAAGGCTCTTTCACCGGCGCAACCATGAGCCGGCAAGGTCTATTCGAGCTAGCAGACGGTGGGACACTTTTTCTAGACGAGCTCGGCGAATTGCCACTTGATTTACAACCGAAGCTTCTACGTGCGTTGGAGCAGCGCGAAGTGAGACGTGTTGGGGGAAGCAAACCTATCAAAGTGGACGTGCGAATCATTGCAGCCACCAACCGAAACCTTCAAGAAGAAGTAAAGGCTGGACGTTTCCGTCAGGATCTTTTCTATCGACTCAGCGTGGTTCGCCTTACTTTGCCATCTCTTAGTCAGCGACCCGACGATATCGGTCTTCTAACCAAGCATCTTTTAAGTGAGCGGTACGCAGACAACGCGAGACAGGTCACCGGACTATCTCCTGGTGCTCTTGCATGCATGCAGGCGTACTCTTGGCCGGGAAATGTTCGAGAACTAGTGAATGCAATTGAGCGCTCGTTGTCGTTCTGCGATTCCGATACCATTCAGGTCGAAGATCTACCGGAGCATATGCGCTCGGCTACAGGTGAAGGGCCACGCGTTTCCAACGAAATGGCCGATCTTCGAGTAATGGGAACCGGCACAGCACCAAGACCACCAGAAGATCTTTCGCAGGTTCCATTCAAAGACGCAAAAGAGCAATGGGTGTCCTCTTTTGAGAAGGATTACATCGTTTCGCTTCTTAAGCGCCATGACGGTAATATTTCTCATGCTGCTAGAGAAGCCGACATTGATCGTAAGTACTTCCGTAAGTTGATGAAGAAGTACGAAGTTACTGCTGCATCTGCGCGAGAGTAGCGGTTTCGTAATCAGGGGATACGGGCTGGTAGGTCAGATGGTGATGACGGTTTGCTCTCTAGTTCAGGGAAGCGAACCTCCACTGGTAGCCAAGTAGAGGCGACACCGCCCCAACCCCAGGTTGTCCCATCTTCTGATGCCAGTAAAACCTTACCGTTTTCGAATCCACGGAAAAGGGTTAAGGGGGCAGAGGTCGGGAGCTTTCCGACTACAGAGACTGATCTGTTAGCGAGGGTAGCAAACTTCCTTTCGGTTCCGTCTGGCGTTGAGAAAACGAAAAGTGTCTTGTTTCCAGCTCGTGTAATAGCAGTGGGAACATATCCCGCGAGTTCAGGGCTTTTTGAGACCGTTTTAGGTAGCTTGGTAGAGAGCAATAAAACCTCACCGCTCTCGGTTGCTCCAAACACCTTCGCGGCATGGGAGAAAAGAAACGTGACCGGGTCATCGGTCCTGAGCATGACCGCACGCACTCTTTTTTTGCGCATCTTCGAGACCTGGCCGGACTTGGTTGCTACCCAGACATCACCTCTTTTATTTGTAGTCAACGAGAGGATTTGCGTTTTCGCACTCGATATTCGGCCCCAAAGGCCAGTTGGACCAAGTCGGTAGACGTGTCGCCCGATTGCAATTGTTGGGCTTCCGGTGGTTGAAAGCGATACGGGCCCACGGTTCGGCAACGGTTCGACTGACCAAACCCCATTGCGCCTTGCAAAAATAGGAGTTTCCTCGCCGATTGCGTAAATGACTCCACCCGGCGCCTGGAAGGCGGCGACGACCTCGGTGGAAATGCCGCCGGCCTCGCTTCGGTAGAAACCGTCATCTCTTGCCTTGAAGAGTTCACCCGAAGCGCCAATCAACGTGTTTTCGTTCAACACTGCGGCAGGGTAGTTCCCCGGTTTGGTTTCTCCCCAAACATTGGGGACGAAGCAAGCTAGTGCAGCAGCAACGATTGCGAATTTCATTTTTGTTGTTTAGGAGCTTTTTCGGGTGTCATTTGCGCCGGGGCAGTCTGAGCCGGCTTGGACGGATCCGTTAGGTTAGGTTCTACGTCGTTTTCACACTTCGATAGTTCCTTTACGGAGTCGGCACTGAGAATGCAGTCAACAGTTTTTTTTGATGACATCGCTCTGCAGCCGCGAACCAACCGTTCGGTATCAGCCGAGCGTTGGCTCGCGTGTCCCTCGGAAAGACTTGTCAAATGGCGGGCCACACGCCGACAGTCTTCTTCCGATGGTTTTGCACTGCCGCGACAGCTTGAGCTAATGAACACCAGAGCTAGTAGGAGGGGCCGCATGGACGGGATTCTACGCCAGTTGGGCGAAAGAGTAGAGTGGCTAACTTGGAAATGCCGGGATCACTGGAACGAACTAACGACTCATCTTTATTTGCGGTGAGAACAAAGCTCTTGCAACCGAACTGAGCCACGTTTTAGCCTACGGTCCGCTGCGCAGGAGCGTAGCGGGGTCGTTCAGATAAGGGAGTTATCTAGTGCCAAGTCAATCTGTTTCAAGCGAACTATTACTCGCAATTCAACGCGGCCATGCGGTCGCTGTGGTCGGCTCCGAGGGGCTTCTTGATTGGAAGAAGGTCCTTAGGAAAGTGGTCAAGTCCGGTACAGGTGACGAGAGCATTGCCGGCGAAGTCGATGCCTTGCTTTCGGCTGGACGAACCAGGGAAGTTATTGACTACGTAGCAGATGGTGGAGCCGGGGCGGAGCTCCGGACAGCTCTTGGGAAGGCGTGGGTGGATAAAACTGAGACCGCCAATAAGCGGCTCGACGAAGCAGATGAGATGGGACTCCCGGTTTGGACCACGATCCCCGCGGAGGTCATCAAGTCTACTGACGGCAAAGTTGTCAGTCTCACCGGCGATACCAAGACGGGCGCGGTCTCTCCTTCGAGTTTGGTCGCCCAGGTCGCGACTTGGGAAAACTTAGACTCCATCGCGAAACCTCTCTTTGTATTTATTGGTTTCTCTCCTGAAGATCCATACCTTAGCTCTGTACTAGAGGCTCTGCGAGTGGCTTTTGATGGGAGAGTCGAGGCCCACTGCTTGGTGGATACGGTTTCCGAGATTAGGAAACACGACCTCCGTACCCGTTACGGCGTAGAAATTTCCACCGGACACGGATCAGACTTCAAACAAGTAGTTGTCTCCCTTACTCAGGGGCGATCACAAAAAGGGACTCCTGCTGCCAACGACCTTGCTGGGTGGGCACGAGTACTCGCTACTTCTCCCAAAGATGAGCTCGCGATTGCGAGTTTGCTGGCGATTGCCAATGAGTCAGAGATCGCTGGAGACTATGGGCAAGCGACCCAAGCATTGATTGCTATTTTAGAAGTGGCGGCCGACCACCCGAAACGAAGTGCTTGGTTCAAAGAGCTCGCGACCCTTTTTGAAGAGAAGGTGGGAGATGAGAACCGCGCTTTGGCAACGATAGCCACTGCGTTGCGCGAGGCTCCCGGTGACGCAGAATTGCTGGCAAAAGCTCAGATGTTGGCTGAGAAAACCAATAGCTGGAATGATCTTGTTGGCGATGTTGCATACATCGTTGACGACACCAATGATTCGGTTCTTGCGGCCAAGCTTTGCTGCCACCTTGGAGGCTGGTACGACAATCACCTCGGCAGATTGGACTACGCAGAAGCTTCGTATAGAGAGGCACTTGCACGGGACCCGCACAACCACGGCGCAGCTTTGGGACTAGAGGAATGCGCGCGCAAGAGCGGCAGTTGGGCTGAACTAGCCACTCTTTTGGAAAAGCGTATAGCGAAAACGTCGGATGCAGCTGTCGAACTTGATTTGCAGTTTGCTTTGGGTGAGTTGTACGAGGGGCAACTTGCTGACTCAAAAAAGGCAATCCTTGCCTTTGAAAGAGCTGCGGAGCTTGAGCAGGGAACCGATGACGCATTGGGAGCGTTGGCGCGTCTCTACCGTCGCCAAGAGCGCTGGGGCAAACTTGCTTCGGTACTTGAAAAGCAAGCGGATGTTCTTCACGGAAATGGTCAGTCTGGCCGTGCCGCGGTTGTTCGCAGAGAACTTGCAGAATTGAACGTAGATAAACTTGGCGATGTTGACGGCGCCATCACTAGGTACGAAGCCGCCCTTGAGTTGGATCCAGCTTCGATTTCTGCCCGACGTTCGCTGATGGAACTCTATGACCGATCAGGGCGTTCCAAAGAGTACTTCGCATGTCTTGAAAAACTTGTAGATGTTTGTCCTGGACGAGAACGAACGTCTCTTCGGTTGCGGTTAGCCGCTGAGCTAGAGGAAGGGGCAGAAGGCACTGCCAAAGCCCATGGTCAGTATCAGGCCCTTCTTAAGGAAGAACCAGGATCGGATATCGCGCTGGCAGGGTTTAAGCGGTCCATGCAAGGGGACTGGAAAGAGTACGCGGCGGTGCTTCAATCTTTCGCTATGGCGAAAGAGGGGGAAGCCAAAGCAGCGGCGTTCGCAGAACTCGGCGCCATACAAAGAGACAAGTTAGACCATACAGGAAATGCGATAGAGGCGTTTGAAGCCTCTATCTCTGCTCATTCCACCGATGGCGTCCGCACGCAACTTATTAATCTTTACCGAGACAATGAAGACTGGGGACGGTATCGCGACAGCTTAGTAGAACTTGCCGAAGGCTCGAGCGGAGCTATCGCGGCGCAGTATTGGCTAACCGTTGGTGATTTATGTCTCTCTAAGATCTCGGAGCCAGAACGGGCGACGAAAGCTTTCGAAATCGTTCTTGCTACGGATCCGCAAAATTTAACTGCGCGCGAAGGCCTGGTAAAGGCTCTTGTACAGAGCAAGTCTTGGACTCAAGCCGCTGACGGATGGGAAGAGCTAGCAGAAGTATTTTCTGAACCAAAACGCAAAGTTCATGCTCTCGTGGCGGCCGCAAACGTTGCGGGGAATTCTCTAGGCGACAATCAAAGAAGCCTTGCGCTGATGCGAAAAGCTTACGATATCGATCCTGGTCAAAGTGACGTTCGTAAGAATCTAGGCATGGCTCTAGTGAAAGCGGGCAAGCTCGACGAGGCTGCGGACATATTGAACCACGTCGCAAACGATACGGCCCTTACCTCGGAGGATAGGGCAGAGCATCGGCTTGAATTAGCAAAAGTACAGGAACGTCTTGGCAAACTGAATGATGCCCTTTGCTCGTTTCGAGAAGCAGCCTTGGATGATCCCAGCTCCATCGCATGTTCTGTCGGTGTATGCCGAGTTTTGTCGGCACAAATAGAAAAAAGCTCGGACCGTGACGGGGAATTCTGGCGAGATGTGATTCTGTCTTCGAAAAGAGCCCTTGAATTGGTGACGGAGCCTTCGACACGGGGAAATATTCTATGGCTTCTAGGTCGGGCGGAGTTGCGAACTGGTGCCAAAAAAGAGGCACAAAAGACGGTACTCGATGCATCTAAGTTCAAGCCTGGGCGCGCAGATATTCGCAAGTTGGCTATCCAGCTAGCTGAGTCGACGGAAGATTGGTCGAGCGTGCATGAAATTGCGAAGAGTGCACTAGACAATCAAATCGCACTGCCAGAAGAAGCACCTTTCCTCTGGCAGACCGTCGGTGATGTACATACGCGCAAGCAGGATACGCCTAGTGCGCTCGCAGCTTACGGGCAGGCTCTTCGTCTGGCGCCAAGTGACTTAGGGGTACTTCACAGAATACTAGACGGGCAAACCGAGACCAAAGCATGGGCTGCGGCTGTAGAAACCTTGACTGCTATCGAGGTTGCCGTGAGCGATCCGGTACAGCAGTGTAAGGTACAATATGCGACAGCCATGATTGCCCGAGACGAGTTGGGGAATGCCGACCTAGCAATCGCTAAATTGGAAGAGGCGTTCGCCAATGATCCGTCAGATGCGAAGGTGTTGGCGGCGCTTGAGCGTACGTTCAAGGATGGCGACTCCTCGAAGTTGCTTGGCCTGTACCAAACTGTCTTGGAAAAGGCTGCTGATTCCCTTGCTCCGCTGGAGCAAGCTAGACTTTGGAAACAAGTTGGGCGTCTTTCTGACGAGGCCGGCGATGTTGAAACCGCGACTGCGTCTTATGAAGTAGCTGCGACTTTGGATCCAGAAGACACCTCTGTACAGACGGAACTGGCAGAAATCTACCTAGCTGGTGGAGACGAGACCCGCCAGGAAGCTATCGGCGCAATGCACGCATTGCTCGCCGCTGATCCCGATCGGGTCGAATTTTATCGCGGTCTGTCTGATTTGTACCGGGCAGAAAAGAACGAAGATGCTTGTTTCTGTTTGGCGCAGGCGTTGGTCTTGTTGGGGCATGCTTCGCCTGAGGAAAAGCAGCTAGTCTCAAAAGCCCGCCCTGATGGTCTCGTCGCAGCTTCTCGAAAGATGACGCCGGACGCGTGGCAGTTAGTTTTGCCTCACAAACATGAGAGGACCGGGGCTCGCGACCTGTTTGGAGCAGCGTTCCCTGTTTTGCCAGAGGCCTACGGTGCTCCACTAGCTGCCTTTGATTTGAACAACTCTGATGAAGTCGCAGTTAGTGAGGACTCATCGGCTCTTGCCAGGGTGTTGCAATATGCGATTGAGATCGCGAACGTCTCAAAGCAACCACGTCTGTTTTCCAGTCAATCCGCCACGACTCTTCGTCTAGCCAATTTATTCGAGGCTAATACGTTATCTCCTGCTCTGGTTGCTCCACTTGGCATGCTTCGAGCCATGGATGATGAGAAGGCACTCGCGTTTCAAGTGGGAGCCCGGTTGGCCTACCTTCTTCCAGAACGATGGGCATTCGTTGCGTTTCCAACTCCCAGCGAGCTTGAGACTGTGGCCAAAGAGGTTGTTTCAATCGTTAGCGGCAAGAAGCAAGCCTCCTGGACCAGCAGGTTGTCACCGGCAGCCCAGAACGCAATGGTGGATGCTCTCGCTAGCATCGATCTAGGTGAGCTCGATACGGCCCTTACCGACTGGCGAGATGCCGCAGATTTGACGGCAGCAAGGTTCGGTTTGGCCCTCAGTAATGACCTTGCGGTTGCTGCTGAACAAGTCGCTATGGCCGATTCCTTGTCATCACTTACGACTGTGGAGCGTGTGCGTGAATTGGTTGCGTTTGCTGTTTCCAAGGATTACCTCGCACTTCGTCGCCATCTCGGCTTGGCTATCGGGGCGTAGGAAGAGCAAAGCAGCTCTCTTATGCACAGCGAATAGCGGGCCGCGACAGTTCGATATAGACTCGGCTCGTGAACCGTCTGTCTCCCTTTGTCGTACTGCTGATCGGCAGCGCGTCTTTCGCCGAGAAGGTGGTTACCGTACCTGATTCTTCGAGCGAGATGGTGCGAGTGTCAAAAGGGTTCTTTTTTATGGGAGCTCTCGATACCGAGCGAGAAAATGACTCTATCGGCAGACAGTGTCGACAAGAAATTGGTGTACGTCAGGTCTGCTCTGACGACCTTTTGTATCGGACTGCAAGACCGGCTCGTAAGGTTTATTTGGAAGCGTTCGATATTGATAGGACAGAAGTAACAGTAGAAAAGTACCAAGAATGTGTCGTCGCTGGTTATTGTGATGCTGCACCACTGATTGTTGGGGATACGCGCTACCATGTAGCTGGGGGGCCAATCTCAAATATTACTTGGACGGAGGCTTCTCGCTATTGTGCATTCCGGGGCAAGAGGCTCCCCACTGAAGCCGAGTGGGAGAAAACCGCCCGGGGTAATGACGGGAGACGATTCCCTTGGGGCAATGTCATCCGGTACCAGGGAGCGAACCATGGGAAACTCGAACATGGGGTTTTGCTTTTGTTACACACATTGGTGATGAATCAGAACTCGTCTTTTTCTGCCGAATATGTGGAAGATGAAAGCGACGGTTATCTACACGCTGCGCCTGTCGGAAAAATGATTTGGGGTAGCAGTCCTTATGGGGCGGTGAATATGGCCGGCAATGTTTCGGAATGGGTTCTCGATTACTATTGGTCGGGGTTGCCTGGTAAGGGTGGCTATTCGGATTTGCCAACCCTGTCACCCGTCCGCAAAGCGCCCAAACCAGGGTTTCCGTTGGAGAAAGTGGTTCGTGGTGGTTCGTGGCGCTTACCGTTACTCTACGGGCGGGTTTATTTGCGAGGCCGGCAGCTCATGCATACCCGCCATGCTGATATCGGTTTTCGCTGTGCGAAGGGGTCGCCTAGTAGCAACCGTTACTAATTTAATTGGGCTTTGGCTTCCTGGGGTACAGCAAAAAGGTTGTGTGCACTTTGGGGTGCTTTGCCTAGTGCCGGGCGCGTGCTAAGCCTAGGGGATGGCGAGATTATTGGTTGTTTTGGGAACAGTTTGTTTGTTGGGCGCTTGCGAGCAGACGGTTGGCCAGCCCTGTGAGGTTAGGGCTGACTGCGAAAGTGGATTGGTCTGTCAAGACAACGGCGACCAAACCGGCACCTGCGTTTCTGCCGAGGAGGAGCCAGAGCCAAACACAGATCCGACTCCTTAACTGGAACTGTCAGTGGTGTTCTACTCGTCGATTTCTAACCACTTGACGTCGACGATTTCGACTTCTCGCTCACCGCCTGGCGCGCGGATTCGAGCTTCGTCACCCACGGATTTTGCGATTAGCGCACGAGCGACTGGCGACGATATGGAAATGCGGCCTCGCTTGATGTCTGCTTCGTGGTCGCCAACGATAGCGTAGGTCTTCTTCTCGCCACTGTCCGCGTCCTCAATCGTTACGGTCGCGCCAAAACGAACGGTATCGCCACTTAGCTTGGTTGGATCAATCACTTCGGCCAGGGATAGTCGACCTTCAGAATCCCGAATCTTGGCCTCTATCATCCCTTGTTCTTCTTTAGCCGCATCGTAGTCAGCGTTCTCTGATAAGTCGCCGTGACCTCGCGCAATCTCAATCGCTTTGGAGATTGCAGGTCGGTCGACCTCTTTCATTTTCTTCAGTTGTCTTGCGAGTTTGTCTCGACCCGCTGGTGTCATTGGGTATTTGTCAGCCATTTTAGCCTCGTTTTTGATGGTAGTACTGGAGAGGTTTGACCTGCGCAGCACCTGTTCGGCACGCAGCGATGGCTTGAGTTGCCGCTCGCGCACCGCGAATCGTTGTGAAATATGGAATTTGGCAGAGGAGGGCGGCTCGACGCAAGGAATGAGAGTCGATGATGGCTTGAGCGCCCTCTGTCGTATTCACCACGAAGGTAACGTCACCATTCTGCATCGCGTCAACACAATGGGGCCTGCCCTCCGCGACTTTATTTATTCGTTCTACAGGTATGTTTGCCGCCTTGATGGCGTCGGCGGTTCCCCCTGTTGCAATAAGTGTGAACCCGAGCGAAACCAGTTCTTTGGCTATATCAACGCCGGCCTGTTTGTCGTTGTCACGTAGAGACAGAAACGCAATGCCCGTCTTTGGAAGATGATACCCCGCAGCTGTCTGCGATTTGTAAAAAGCGTACGCGAACGATTCGTCAATTCCCATGACTTCACCGGTCGAGCGCATTTCCGGCCCCAAAAGGGTGTCGACTGCATCAAACTTTACGAAGGGAAAAACTGCCTCTTTAACTGAAATGTGTTTTGGGCGGAGTTCTTTTATCCCCAGTTCAGCAAGGGTTTTGCCTGCCATGACTTTAGCCGCAATTTTTGCCAGCGGTTGGCCAATGGCTTTGGATACAAAAGGAACCGTTCGCGACGCTCTTGGGTTCACCTCAATGATGTAAATCTTTCCATCGTGAACAGCTGCCTGCATATTCATCAGGCCAACAACCCCTAGCTCGCGAGCAATCGCACTAGCTTGGGCCCTGATTTTTTCTTCCATGTCAGCCGCGATCGTGTATGGCGGTAAAGAACAGGCAGAATCACCCGAGTGGATGCCCGCTTCTTCGATGTGCTCCATGACACCACCAACCACGACGGCCTTTTCTGAATCGCAAACTAGGTCTACGTCGACCTCTACTGCTTCAGCAAGGTACTGGTCGACAAGAAGTGGAAAACCTATTTCCTTGGTACGTTCAAAGTAGCTCTCGAGCGCATTCTTGTCATAGACACGCTCCATTGCTCGCCCGCCCAGTACATATGAGGGGCGGACCATCACCGGGAAGCCAATTCGTTTGGCAATGGATTGCGCTTCCTCGCGACTGTTCGCAATGCCCCATTCGGGGGCGCGTAGGTCAAGAGACTTAAGAAGTTCGCCGAAACGCTCACGATCTTCAGCTCTGTCAATGGCGTCTGCGGAGGTCCCGAACAGTTTGACACCAGCTTCTTCTAGAGCCACCGCGAGTTTGAGCGGGGTTTGCCCGCCGAACTGCACAATGACACCGTCCGGTTTTTCCAGGTCGCAAATCTCTAAGACGTCTTCAAGCGTGAGGGGCTCAAAGTAGAGCCTATCGGAGGTGTCGTAGTCGGTGGAAACCGTTTCTGGATTGCAGTTGACCATGATGGTCTCGTAGCCGATTTCCGACAACGCCATTACACCGTGCACACAACAGTAGTCGAATTCAATCCCTTGGCCGATCCGGTTCGGACCGCCGCCTAAAATCACGGCTTTCTTTTTCGATGATGGCTCGGCCTCACATTCTTGTTCATAGGTTGAATAGAGGTACGGAGTGTGGGCGGCAAATTCGGCAGCGCAGGTGTCCACTCGCTTATAGACGGGGCGAATCCCTTGGGCTTTTCGTTCTTTTCTCACTTCTGTCTCGGTCAAGCCAAGGCCATCTGCGATCCTCTTGTCGCTTACACCTTTTCGCTTGAGCGAGCGTAAATCCAAAGACGCTAGTTTTGTGGTTTCCGTAAGAGATGCCTCGGTATCGGCTAGGTCTTTGATGTGACGAAGAAACCACGGGTCGATAAACGTGAGGTTATGGGCTGCCTTTTCTGTAAGTCCAAGTTGGAAGGCGCGAGCTAGTTGGAAAATTCTAAACGGACCCGGAGTGGAGATAGCTCGAGAAAGTTCCTCGAGGTCATCTGAAACAGGCATGTCGAAACCCGAACGGCCAATTTCAAGTGATCGCAGCGCCTTGCCCAGGGCTTCTTGGAAGGTTCGACCGATAGACATCGCCTCGCCGACAGATTTCATCTGCGTTCCGAGAGTCGCGCTTGCGGACGGAAACTTCTCAAATGTAAAGCGGGGCGCTTTGACAACGATGTAGTCGATAGTTGGCTCAAATGCCGCTGGTGTCGTCTGGGTAATGTCGTTGGATATTTCGTCTAGCGTGTAACCGACAGCGAGTTTTGCTGCGATCTTCGCAATTGGAAAGCCTGTAGCTTTGGAGGCCAGGGCGCTAGAGCGAGAGACTCGCGGGTTCATCTCGATGACTATTTGCTCGCCTGTCTTCGGGTTGACTGAGAACTGGATGTTCGAGCCGCCCGTGTCGACTCCTATCTCGCGAATAATCTCAATCGAAGAGTCCCTCAGCCTTTGATATTCTTTGTCCGTCAGGGTAAGTGCCGGGGCAACAGTAATTGAGTCACCTGTGTGTACGCCCATCGGGTCAAGGTTCTCAATCGAACAAACGATGATGACGTTATCGGCGTTGTCACGAACGACTTCGAGTTCATATTCTTTCCAGCCCAGTAACGACTGTTCTACTAGGATGCTAGTTGTCGGGCTCCGATCGAGCCCCCAAGCAACAAGCTTGTCGAACTCTTTGGCGTTGTAAGCGATAGCACCGCCGGAACCGCCCATCGTAAACGAGGGTCGGAGGATGGCTGGAAAACCAATGTCGTCGATGACTTTGCGGGCCTCTTCAATCGAACCTACAGTCGCGGAACGCGCCGAGCGCATCCCTATCTTATTCATTGCCTGTTTAAAGAGCTCACGGTCTTCAGCCTTTTCGATAGCTTGGATGGACGCGCCGATAAGCTCTACATTATGGCGCTCGAGAACGCCTTCCTTTGCTGCGTTCAAAGCAAGATTCAAAGCCGTTTGACCACCAAGAGTTGGCAGAAGAGCGGTCGGTTTTTCTGCGATGATAATCTTTTCTAAGACTTCGACAGTCAACGGCTCCACGTAAGTAGATGAAGCAGTCTCTGGGTCGGTCATGATCGTCGCAGGGTTGCTGTTAACTAGAATCACCCGAATTCCCTCTTCGGTGAGGGCCTTGCAGGCTTGGGTGCCTGAATAGTCGAACTCACACGCCTGACCAATGACGATTGGGCCGGAGCCGATGATAAGCACAGAATCTATGTCGCTGCGTTTGGGCATTATTTCTTGGTCAGTTTGTCGCGGTGGAGTTTGAAGTCGGAAAGAACATCAGGGAGAAGTGCAGAGACAGCTTTCTTATGGTCACCCAATGGAAGTTGCTGTTCTGCTAGAACATCGGCGATCCTTCTTTTGATCCGCGCGCTTTCTTCTTCCTCTCGCAACAATGCCTCTAGCATTGGTTCCGCCATATTTGGTGTCGGACGGAGGGAGAGTGCTTCTACGGTCTTGAAACGAACATTCTCATCGTAGTCGGCCAAGTACGGCCCAATACGCGCAAAAATTGTCTCAGCATCTTGGTCTTCCCATTCTGCCAACCACTCGATGATGTCGATTCGTTTGCTTGGATCGCGGGTGTATCCTGGCTCCTCATCGGCGAGAAGTTCGTCGATTACTTCCAGGGCCACCGTATCGTTTGCGATCTTTCCCAAGATTTGAAGTGGGTAACCCAGGCTTGACGCGTTTTTCATATAACGTCGGAGAGGACCAAGACTCTTCTCAGGATGAGCGGTCAAGGTCTGAACCACCCACTCCTTTTCCTGTTGGTCTTCTATCCCTTTGTCGTAGTTCAGTGAAAAACGTTTGCAGAGCCCATAGAAAGCTTCTTCCGAACCGTCCTTAAGGAGTTTTTCCATGGCGGCACGTCTGTCCACAGACTGAGCGTGCTTTGCGGTCGTCTTTTCGATATTGCGTTTGAGCGCGCGCTCTTTAGAAAAAAGTCCGAGAACCATTTTGTACTTTCATTTTTGGGAGCTCAGGTTGCTAGTTATTCCGTCGGAGGCGAGAGAGTTTCGCACTGGTGATCGTCGGGCAGTTCTATCAGTTTACAGAGACCATCGTCACGGCAGGAATAGTCTGTCGGGCAGAGGTTATCTTGTTCCCCACAAGTGAACGCACAGTCGGGGGTGGGTGTATCAAAGCAGCCACCAGCTAGGGCGAGGAAAACCATTGAAATGGCGAGAAACGTGGTTTTTAGCGAGCCCACTAAAACCTCCAGCTGGCCGCGAGCCCGGTTCCCCTCGGGCCGAGTATCGGAGTCACTGTGGGGGTAGACGCGGTTCGTCGCTTGGACTTTTTTGAGCGCCGCTCGAGATAGAAAAGAACGGCTCCGGTGACGGCCAATGAGCCAGCTGCAGCGAAGGAAACCCAAGCTAAGGTTTGTAGGGTTTTTCCTTCTTTTTCGAGTTTTTGATAGCGGTTGCGGACATTCCCTGAGTAAGCCAGCGGAACTCCTTGAAAGTCGCTAAATGTCACCAGGTTTTCCAAGTCATCGCGGCGGGACTCCGCCGACAAGAAGAGGGCCGCCCCAGCGCTGGTGAAAGCAGCAGTGCCGGCGAAAGCGGCCCAGGTTCCTCGGACCAATGGTGAGGGAGGCTCGGTTTTTACGACTGGGGGCGGAGGTGGCGGTACATCAGGAATGGCCGAGTTTTGGGCGCGAGCCGAGGTCGCAAAAAGCAACACACAGCTAGCGACAAGAAGTCGGCCGGTTGGGATAGATGCCCACATGGCCGGCAGTCTAGCCTGGGCCGACTCCGGTCTCAAGCGGTGAAACCTCTAGGAAATACTGGGTAAAGCTCATGTATAGTCCCGAGTTTCCATGGCCAAAATCGACCGGGTCCGAAACATCGGCGTCGTCGCTCATATTGACGCCGGCAAAACCACAGTTAGTGAGCGATTTCTCTTCTATTCGGGAAAGACCCACAAGGTCGGAGAAGTGCACGATGGCGAAGCGCAAATGGATTGGGATCCAGACGAGCGCAAGCGCGGAATTACGATAACGGCGGCGGCCACTACTTTTGAATGGAACAAACACGAGCTCCACCTGATAGACACACCGGGCCATGTTGACTTCACGATCGAAGTAGAGAGAAGTCTAAGGGTTCTCGACGGTGCTGTCGTAGTCTTTTGCGCGGTTGGCGGGGTCGAGCCCCAGTCGGAGACGGTTTGGTATCAGGCGGATAAGTTCAAGGTGCCGCGGCTCGCATTCGTCAACAAAATGGATCGCGTGGGGGCAGATTACCTTGCGGTTGTTGAACAGGTACGCGAACGGTTGGGCGCGAAGGCTGCGCCGATACAGATTCCGATAGGTGCAGAAGATGCATTCGAGGGCTTTGTAGATGTGGTGACCATGGAGGCGGTTTACACAACGGGAAAGCTGGAAGAGAAACCAACTCGTACTCCGATACCTGAAGATCACGTTGAGGCCGCCAATGCAGCGCGAGAAGCCCTTCTTGAAGCAGTGTCCGATGTCGATGATGCGATTGCAGAGAAGTTCCTCGAGGGCGAAGCGGTTGGAAACGACGAACTCAAAGCTGCCGTTCGTAGGGCGGTTATTGCCGTCAAGTTGATTCCGGTACTCTGCGGTACGGCTTTACGCAACAAGGGAGTGCGGCCATTGTTGGACGCCGTCGTCGACTACTTGCCATCGCCGGTTGAAGTGCCATCGGTAACAGGGGTGAACCCAACAAATCCCGAGGAGTCTCTGTCGCGTGAACCGAAAAACGATGAACCCTTGGCCGCGTTGGTCTTCAAGGTCGCCATGGATGACGGTCGGCGCGTTGCATTTATGCGAATCTTCAGCGGCACGCTTAACTCCGGCGAAGATGTACTAAACGCTCGAACTGGTAAGAAAGAGCGAGTTGCCAGACTTTTCGAAGTCCACGCCAACAAAAGACAGCGCATTGAAAAGGCTGTCGCGGGAATGATTGTGACAGCTACAGGGCTCAAGGTTGCTACCACCGGAGACACGCTCTGCTCTAGTACCGATCCAATTCTCTTAGAGCGCATTGACACCTACGAACCGGTGATTTCGATAGCTATCGAGCCTGAGACGAATGCAGAAAAAGAGCGTCTCGATTTTGCGTTGGCAAAAACCGTTGATGAAGACCCAACTTTCCGGGTTCGCGAGGATGAAGATACGGGGCAGACAATTATTTCAGGTATGGGTGAACTTCATCTCGACATTATCGTCGGACGCCTTACCCGCGACTACAAAGTGAAAGCGCGTGTCGGTAAACCCCAGGTCGTTTACCGAGAAACGGTTAGTAAGAGTAAAACTGCTTCGTCAACTTTTCAACGATCTCTGAATGAAACGGAGCTTTTCGCCGAAGCGACTTGTTCGGTTAAACCTCGGGAACGAGGTGAGGGTAGTGCATTTGCCTGCGCAGTAAGCGGTGAGCCTCCAGTCCCTGAAGAGTACGTGGAGGCCGCTATGCAAGGGTTGAAAGATGCTGCCCATGCCGGCCCTGGCGGTTTTCCTCTTGATGACGTAGAGGTAACTCTCACTAAAATTGGATTCCGCGAAGATGCGCAGCCTGAGGTCTCTTTGCGCGCGGCGGCGGCTGATGCTTGTCGGCGTGCTGTTTCCGACGCGTCCCCGCTACGGCTCGAGCCCATTATGCGAGTAGAAATTACTTCGCCAGAAGAGCATGTGGGCTCGATTATTGGTGACCTAAATTCCCGTCGTGGCCATATCCAAAACGTCGGCCAGCGCGGACAGAAAAGCGTGGTCGAAGCGTTGGTGCCACTTTCCAATATGTTTGGTTATTCCACCGAGATCCGCTCCCTATCTTCGGGGAGAGCGCAGTTTGCTATGACTTTTGAGCGGAATGACGCTCTTGAGTGAGCTTACTTGCTCTGTGATTTCTCAACGTTTTTGAGCATCATGCGGCGTGGCAACAGTGGGGCTATCCATTCGAGCATTACCTTGAGTTTTAGCTCGTTGATGGCAACGAGTTTGCCTTTGAGCATTGCGTCGTAACCGATTTTCGCGACGGAGTCGGGGGTTGCTCCGCCGCTTTTCACCATTTCAGTTCCCTGAAGGTCGGCTGCGCTGGCGAAACCTGTTTCTACGTAACCCGGACAAAGAACAGTAGAGGTTACGCCTTTTTTACGGAGTTCCTGGTCTACCGCTTGGCTGAAGGAGTTAACAAAGGCCTTGGTCGCGAAATACACAGCCTGATTTGGACCTGGGACAAAACCAGCGGTCGAGCCGACCTGGAGGATCTTTCCGCCCCCTTGAGCGACCATGTCCGCGCCGAAAAGATGAGTGAGCGAAACGAGGGATTTGACATTTAGGTCGACCATTTTCAGATCTGCCTCGAGCTCTCGCTCGACGAAGACACCATGGCCGCCGAAGCCCGCATTGTTGACTAGTACTT
>CAYPIX010000068.1:0-20469 GCA_964410875.1 uncultured Kofleriaceae bacterium | reverse complement strand
CAAGTGCCATCACAGGTTTATCTAGTAGCGAGAGTGTTGTCCAATCGGTATTTGGGGACAGACCTACCCAAATCAAACCGTGTAATTCACGAACATCAACGTTCACCAAACCATGTTCTTCTCGCTTTAAACCTGGGAAACCGATTTCTTGATTTGGAATGTGTATGAGATTCCCAGACAAATCGTAGGTCCAGCCATGATACCTGCACACAAAAGCTTTTTCGCACCCCGCTTCCTCAGCGATTCGAGCACCGCGATGGCGACAAGCGTTCCTGAAACCGACGATCGGACCTTCCTTCGTCCGTACGAAAAGAAGATCTTGGCCTGCCATCGTTTGAGTAATGAAGCAGCCGGGTTTATCTAGCACGCCCTTTGGACAAACAAGCAACGGAAGCCGTTCAAAAGCAACCCTCTCCCGCTCTAGACGTTGTGCCGACTCGTAATGTTCGACGGGCTCTTTCCACACGAGGTTGTGCAGATCCGTGGTTTTATTCTCCACGTGATTGAGAATGCGCGAAACAACGTCGAGCTCGTCTGGCAAAACATAAGATTGCCCTTTATCCGCCGCCCCCTCCATACCAGGGCAATTTTTCAATAAAGCAGCAAAAAGAACAACAGCGCACACTTCATAATCGACTGTTCTCCTTCTCGTGGAGAACCGCATACGCGGTGCAAAACTCAGTTTGAGAGACCCCTGAACAACAGTCTTCCCTGCGAGGGAAAATCCTGCATGATTTCCAGTCAAATTGGTCCTACCATGCCGCCCGTGCGCCCGATCCTTCGTCTACTTTTTGCCCTCTGCCTACTCCCCACTGCCTGCAATAAAACCGAGCCGGCTGGTACTGACTCAGGAAAGCCCAAACAGATGATCAAACCCAGTGAATTTTCTCAAAGCGGTCCGGACACATACTCCTTCGCCGAACCCGAAAATGTTTTCACGACCCATCTCGAACTAGACTTGGACGTTTCATTTGAGTCGAAAGTAATAACCGGCACTGCGACACACACGATTGAAAAGAAAAAACCGGAGAGTCCTTTTGTTGTCGACACGAGAGATTTGAAAATCACAAAGGTCACGCAGTCCAACAATGGAAAAGACTTCCAAGAAGCATCTTTCACACTGGGCAAGCCCGATACGGTCAGAGGCTCTTCACTAACCATCGAAACGAGCAAAGACGCGACAGCGGTACGCATCCAATACGAAACGGCTCCGTCCGCATCAGCGCTCCAGTGGTTAACGCCTCAACAAACCGCCGACAAGAAGCAACCTTTCTTGTTCACTCAGTCACAATCGATCCATGCTCGAAGCTGGGTTCCTCTACAGGACACCCCCTCGGTACGCATTACCTACGATGCGAAAGTGACTGTGCCCAAAGATCTCTTAGCGCTAATGAGCGCAGAGAACCCGCAAAAGTTATCTGGAGACGGTGCCTACAGCTTTAAAATGAAACAGGCCATCCCGCCTTATCTACTGGCCCTTGCTGTGGGTGATCTTCGATTTGAACCTCTTGGAAAGCGCGCCGGAGTGTACGCAGAGCCCTCGGTCATTAAAAAAGCTGCCAAGGAGTTTGAAGACACGGAGAAGATGATCACCGCAACCGAAGGCTTGTACGGCCCATACGTATGGGAGCGATACGATATTATCGTGCTCCCACCAAGTTTCCCTTTCGGCGGAATGGAAAACCCTAGGCTCACTTTCGCCACACCAACCATTTTGGCCGGGGACAAAAGCTTGGTGAGTTTGGTTGCTCATGAATTGGCTCATTCTTGGTCGGGCAACCTCGTAACCAACGCCACCTGGCGTGATTTCTGGCTTAATGAGGGATTCACAACCTATGTGGAGAGACGAATTCAAGAAGCTCTCTACGGGGCCCAGCAAGCGGAGATGGAATCCCTGATTGGTTTCCGAGAACTTGAGGAAGAGCTCAAAGAATTGCCCGAAGCACAGCAGGCTCTATTCATTGAGGTGGACGATGAAAGCCCCGACACTCTCATAACTGGGGTCCCGTATGAAAAGGGTGCTCTCTTCCTCAGACAATTGGAAAAAGCATTTGGGCGCAAGGCCTTCGATGCCTTTCTGCAAAACTACTTTACTACCCACGCATTCAAGAGCATCACAACCAAAGACTTCGTCGCGTTTCTAGACAAAGAGCTATTGGCCAAGAATCCTGAAGCGGCGAAAACCATTCCGCTTAAAGAATGGCTGACCGCTTCTGGTCTACCCAAAGATCCTTCTCTTCCACAAACCGACGCCCTCACTGCGGTTGAGAAGGAAGTCGCGGCTTTATCCGAACATAGCAACCCGAAGCTCGAGCTTCTATCTTATCCCTCATGGAACACCCATGAACGCCTACACTTTTTGCGAAGCCTCCCAGAGAAAAGCCCACAGACTCTCCTAAGCGCTTTAGACAAGCAGTTCAACCTTTCGACCTCGCAGAACTCAGAGGTCTTAAACCAGTGGCTGACCATGTGCGCGTACGCAAAGTACGAGCCCTGCTATCCCTATGTCGAAAAGTTCCTCAAGAACATTGGCCGGACCAAATTCCTCCGACCTCTTTATGGTGCGCTCTTAGAAACAGGGCAGAAGGATTTGGCGACACGTCTATTCAAAGAATCGAAGGCTAGCTACCACCCTCTTAGTGTAGCTGCCATTGAGCGCCTATTTGAAAAGCATAAATAGCGCTATCTGTTCGCGTCCGGGTTAAGCCAAAGCCACATCTTGGTCTCTAAATCGACCTCGACCGCAAGCCCCCTGACATTGCTATAACCAATCTCGAAGCTTACAGACCTTGTTGTGTGTGCACCGTCTAAAGAGACGTTCACAGGATCCAAGAGCTCAGGTTTTCGCTCGAGGGATTTCTTGATTTCCGCTGCGCGTTGGCGACGGTTTTTTACCTCTTTGGCGATTTTCCATGCGCCTACCATTTGTCGTTCCAAGGCACCTTCATCTTGTTCGACGTTTCTCACCCAGGAATGAGCTGACTCGGCCGCCGTCTCGTCGTTTGAAATAGCAAACATATTGACACCGGGAACAGAAGAACTTTTCTCAAGCACCATAGCCGTGCGAAGCGATTTATCTGCAGCCTCTGGATCTCCAGAAACGTATTTCGCTACACCCATATTATTTAGAAATCGCCCGCGAAACGCTGCGCTACCAACCGCAGCAAGCGCCTCATATTTGGCCGCTACTTTGTTCCAGTTTTTATTTTTCCTTTGGGCCAAGCTACTTGCCCAAACATCGACTGACATCGCTTTTTCCAGGGTGTTCGGGTTGTCCAGTGACGCCAGCTCGGTTCCGAGCTCGCTCATCAGTCGTTTGCCCTGCTTGCGCATACCAAGGAGAAATTGCGCGTTTCGTCGCATTGTTGTGACGGACGCGATCTTGGCTCCGGCAATCTCGCGGATAGTCCGTGCTGCGCGGTTCATATCTCGGTCGAAGATCGCTAGAAGAAGACGAACCCTAGCCAACTCAACATCGTCAGGATATTTCTGCGCGCTTCTTCCGATCGACTGCGCTGCCCCTTCCAACGCGTCAAAAAACTCGCGTTGATAAAATATCCACTCGGAGCTATCGCGAAGCAGGATGGGCATAATGCGCTCGCCCGCATCGATAAGATGACTGAGGAGTTCCGCACGCGCGGGACTGAATTTTTCGTATTCCTGAACTAGACCTCTAACTCTTGGCAGAGAGCCTTTCAATTCTTCAAAATTCCTAGCTCGATCTTCCCCTACCAACGCGCCATTCACGTCGTTTGCAAACCACGTCCCCAGCGACAGCTCATAAAAATCTTGTTCCCGGTTGTCCGGACCAGCTTTAGCGATGACAGATGCGGCTCTTGGGTCTCCTTCAAGAGTTAAAAGCTTCCCCAATCCGACAAAACCGCGGGCATCATTGGGATGCTTTTCGATCAAGTCGGCAAAAACTCCCTTTGCATGAGTTAAACGACCCAAATCTGCTAGCGCTGCGCCAAGTTCAATCCTCTTGGACACTTCCGCTTCATCCTGTGTGCGCAACACGGTTTCGGCTAACTGCCTATGGTTCTCAAGTCTTTTCCGTCGTTCTTGGTTTAACTCAGTCTTCAAATACCGTTTTTCCAAACGGTTCCCGCATTCCACATCTAGGGATTGGTAACACGCATAGGAGGCCTCAGCGATTTGCCAAGGCTCTACCGGCTCCTTCGACCATTCAACCGATGCTACGAGCAAATCACGAGCCAGCTCCCATCGTGCCCGCCAGCCCATTGCCCTTCCAGTAACCAGTAGCGCGTTTCTTGTGTCGATGGATTTGGTATCAACTCGAAGCAAAGCTGCCAACGAGGACGCAGCGCTGTCGCCAGAGTTTGCAAGAACCTGAGAAAAAAACTGGTTGAGTTCGCGAGCTCGTTCCGCTCCAACCGCAGTCCACTCGAGATTGTGAAGAATCGCCCCTGCCAGTACATCTGATTCCGTGCGGTCCCACTGCGACAGCCGAGCGTAAATATCTGTGATGGTTGAAAGGCAGGATATGTCGCAGGAATCGTTTGCGCGGTGCTCTTCTAAACCAAGCAAAGCGATGAAGACACCGTGGACAATTTGCGTTTTTTGGGAGTCTTGAGAATTTGCAGCCTCGTTGATAATGCCTTGGTAAGCGTTGACTAGCTCTGGTGCTGAAAATCCCGCCCGACGCACCTCTTTTATGACCCAGGAGGGCACATTCCAAAGCAAAGGTGCAAGCGATTCCGGCTCTAGCCGGTCTGCGAGTCGACCTCCAGGCCCGTTATTTGAGTTTAGTTCTTCCGCGCGCTCATTGCCTTTTGGCGGGCTCTCTACGATCCCAGGTTTCGCGCCACAGGCTCCGAGTAAAACCGAAACGATTCCGCCTATAAACCAATTTGAAAGTTTAGTGTCAGACATGTCCCCCCAGACACCGCCGTAAGGCGATAAGTTCAGAATACCGTAGCGAGTCCAATCAGGCATGGCTCAATGGCAACGATCCTCATTTGACGGTGCGTGGGGGTGCGAGGTAGTTACCTATATGCGCTATCTGCACACCATGATTAGAGTAAGAGATTTGGAAGCAAGTCTTGATTTCTTCTGCAACAAACTAGGGCTTAAGGAAACCAAACGCAGCGAATACCCCAACGGAAAATTCACTCTGGTATTTCTCAGTTCAGACGGAGATCCAACATCTCCGCAGGTGGAGCTTACGTACAACTGGGGTCAGAAAGAGCCTTATAGCGAAGGTCGAAATTTTGGTCACCTTGCGTACGCTGTCGAGAACATCTACGAAACTTGCCAACGCTTGCAAGAGTCCGGCGTCACCATCTTACGTCCTCCTAAAGATGGACGCATGGCATTCGTTCGGTCCCCTGATCAGATATCGGTAGAGCTATTGCAAGACGGCGACGCTCTGCCGCCTAAAGAGCCCTGGGTATCCATGGGAAACACCGGAACCTGGTAGTTGCTAGACGGGCCGAGCAACTGCACAGACGAAGGCGCTCTTGGCCTCTTTGTCTAAGACATTGCACACTTCGTCTTCCCGGCCTGGAGCGAACGCAATGATGGCGCCACCGCCACCGCCACCCGTCATTTTGGCTGCCATTGCACCTGATTTCTTGGCCAACGTGCATAGTTTATCAAGTCCTGGCGTCACCAAGCCCAAACCATCCAGCAACTGCTGGCATGAATTCATAGAGTCTGCCAAGAGATCGTGTTCTTTCCGCGCCAGTGCTTTCCCAACGTCTCTGGCAGCTGCGCCCATTTGCACTAACGCTCTTTCTGCCACCGGTAATTGCGCAGACACCTTGGCGATCATGTCTTTGGTACTTCGGGGCTCACCAGTATCTGCAACTACTAGTTTCAACCAGCTCGCATCTAGGTTTTCGTTGGTATGCCCAGGTTGAAACAAGAGCGCGCCTCCGCGAGACGACAGGGCGACATCGATACCGCTGGGTCGGTCGTGAAACTCTTCTTCAAGACGGTTCGCCCAATCAACAATTTCTACAGTGCCTAGTGCTTTAGACATGGTCACGCTAGCAGCACGAATTAGGGCTACGGACAGTGCTGCCGACGACCCCAGCCCTGCCCCAGGGGGAATCTCAGCCGTTACCCGGTAAGAAAGGCCAACACCATCGGTAATTTCTTTTTGAATCGTTGCTATGGCCCGCCCCAGAGGAGTTTCGTCGGCAGAGCTTGCTTTCAGTCCCCAATCGGCAACGAAAAGCGATGAAGCTTCGGCACTGGTTCGTTCCGCTACGCATTTGATACCTCTGTCCAAGGCGACAGCCACCGCAGGGTGCCCGTATACGACAGCATGCTCCCCCGCAAGGATCGCTTTACCGAATGCCAAGGTCATGAAGCCACGATGACAGCTGGGGGCCCACTCGAATCTGTACAGACGAAATGTCTTGCACGCTCTTGCAACCCACAAGAAGACAGACAGCACGGATGCTGGCAATCAGCCTAGTAAGCCCCTCGCAAACCGCATCGTACCCGCCGGAACGATGTGCGCGGAGGATAGGAGCCGCGAACCCTCCACAGGTAGCACCGAGCGCGAGGGCACGAACCACATCTAAGCCACTTCGCAGACCACCGGTGGCCACAACCTCTAGGCCTTCTTTCGCGCATGCCGCAGTACTTACAGCCGTTGGAATTCCCCAATCCCAAAGCTCTTCGCCCAAATCCTGAGCAGCGCTACCTTCACCTGCACGAAGCGCTTCAACAGCAGTCCACGATGTTCCCCCGGCTCCGCTCACGTCGACGGCGCGCCCGCCGAGGGCCTTCACCGCCTTGGCCACATCAGGGCTAATTCCACAGCCGGTTTCCTTTACAACAACTGGAACAGAAAGCGTCTTTACCAATTCCCCGATTACGTCGAGAAGCCCTGAGAAATTTCTGTCGCCGTTTTCTTGCACAAGCTCTTGCGCAGGGTTGAGGTGAATAGCCAATGCATTCGCGCCTAAACGCCCTACTAGCTTTTCTATCGCGCCAATTCCTAAATCACGAGCTTGGACCGCACCGATATTGCCCATGAGAAAGACGTTCGGCGCAGCATCTCGAACCGCAAATGTCTTCCCTAAGGACGCATCTTCGGCCATAGCGCGCTGTGAACCCACACCAAAACCGAGGCCAAATTTTTCAGCCGCCCGAGCGAGAGCGCTGTTGATTGCGCCCGCCTCCTCGGTACCGCCGGTCATGCCAGCTATCACGAGAGGAGCAGACAGCGAACTACCCAAGAATGTCGTCGTTAGATCAACATCACTGAGGGCCATCTCAGGTAGCGATTGATGGACGAAGTCGACTTCCTCAAGAAGAGATGTTTTTCCGCGAAATGACGCCTGCCCAGATGCTGCGATCCGAATATGGTCTTGCTTTCGAGAAGTTATATCTTTCGAACTCACCTTCGTCTCTTCTACTGCACTTCACCTTGTGAGCACCAGTTCTTGTTGCCCGTTTGAGACAGCTAGGCGCAGCAGTAACTTGGTAAACACCTAGATTCTATGCGGGCACTTGCTTTGCACCCATCTGCGGCCTATGAAAACCATTACAACCTTCACTTTGGTCTGCGCGGCTTTCACCATATCCGCCTGTGAACCAGAAACTTCGTTCGAAACAGAATTCCTTCACGACAGCGTTTTTTCTTTCTTTAAAGTCGAAAACCAAGTCGACGAGATTCCACACCTCCACGATCTCGAGGGGACCTTTGAAAAAGAACGGTGCCTTATATGGAACAACGACGCGATTCCTGCCGACTCACTTCGGGTGGACAGAACAGAGGGAAGGCGAACCGCAACTCGAAAAACGCGACTCAACCGCGATGCCGGAGACACCCAATCCGTAAGTTTCGACGTGACACCAGATAACATTTCTAAGCTGAGTCTGTCGCAAATCAAGATCACGTCAGAATACTTTCACACTGGTTTTGGTACCAACACGGGCGATGCCATCAAAAAGATGAAAGCCAAAGAGCTTTTCGAGCTCACCGAAGACCCTTTTCTTTTTCAGGTCATCGATAAAAAATCCGACCAGTTTGGCGATCCAACCAGCGACATTTACACTGTCGTCAACATCGGTTCGGGCGGGAACCCATTTGAGCTAGCGTTCGAGTACGGAACTCTGAAACCTGTTGCCGTCACGTCTGATGGCAGTCTGCAATTCTGCGCTCCAAAGCTGTTGAAGAAATAGAAACATCTCACATGCGATTCGGGCAGGCACCAAGATAGGTAGCCTGCCCGTTTGGACTTTAGTCACCGCCCCAGCACCTCTTTACGTTACTGGTTGTAGGTGTAACCCGGGTCGGTGTCGTAAAAGTCACGAACCGTTGGTGCATTACTAGGATTCGCGCGGGCTGGTTCGGGGTAACCATGCTGAGAACTAACCTGAGCATGGGGCGCACCCTGTGCTCGCGAACCAAGCCGACTCGACTTCGGCTGTCTGAAAAAGCTGCTGGCCTTTTCTGACATCTCTCTGAATTTATCGCTAACAGAGGCGAGCCGCTGGTCCCACCCCGGATGAACTTCCTGCCCCTGAATAGTCGTATGGAATTTGACCATCACCATGGTCAAAAACAAAGGCTTGAGAAATGCGGTACGCGCATTGGCAGCCAGAACACCGGCAAGGATAAATGTGGCTATAGCAGTAATGCCAAGAGTCTCTGGGAACGCCATGGTTACAACTGCGGCGGGTATGTACATAACACCCCAAACCAGGGCCGTCGCAATCGCGTCAAGAACGACTATCCACACACCTGTTTTAAGAATGGGCTTTGCGTTCTGCGCATAGTAGACAAGTCCCTGACGTGATGCATCCCACGGGTTGGTGTCGCGGCGGACCATGCTGTAGGAAAGAATGGTTTCATCCATGTATGTGGTCGAAGCGTAGACAACAGCATTGACAGCAGAAACAGCGGAATCAAGGCCCGGGATAGGAAGTAGAGACGCGACAAAGTCGAGAGTTCGATTGAATGCTCGAACAACACCGCGAACTGCAGAATCGACCGCGAAGGATACGTTGACCTGGCCAAACCTCTCGGTTACTTGTCGTTTGCCATAGGAGAGCATCCCTTCGCCCTGATCGCCGACTTGACCTCGGGTGATAAGCTCCGTTAGCACTGCAACATGCCCTGCTTTTAGAAGATAAAGCGAATATCTAAGAATGAAGTGCCATGACGTTCCCATCACCAAGCACAGAACCAAAAGCAGCCCCATAGCTGAAGAGTCGGCCTTCGCCCACTTCGTGTACAAATAGAGTGCAAGCGCTGAAATAGCCAAGCCTGCGATAGCAGAGCCAGCTAAAATCGCAAACCTTATTAAAGCGAAAGGGAGCGTCTTTAACGTGAGGCCGAGAGCTGTGCCCAAACCTGCGTCCTGTACAGCCAGAGGATAGGAAGCGTGGTGAGATTGATTAGGGAGTCCACTGCGTTGCATGGCGCAGGTCAAAGCAAGTACTGATCCGCTTCACACCTTGCGACTTCTCACGTACTTATAGACCGGTTGTTAACTGCCCCGCCACGATCGATCGCCCACTTTGGGGCACTTTTCCCCATCTAAACGAGCCAAACCGAACGATTCATTAAACTTCCCGATTACTGCACTTCGCCCTGCAAGTACCAGTGTTTTCGTTTGCGGTCATAAAAGACCCACCACGACTGCCCCGCCTCCGTTTCGACAAAGTAGTATTCGCGAAAAAGCTCTCGATTCCACCACCCGCCGGCAATGACATAGGGGCCGTGGACGCGCTCCAGCGAGACACCCTTCTCTGCCCATATCGAGCTACCATTCTCATCGTACTTGGCGTCGTAAAATAGTTTGGTGGGTCTAGCAATACGCCGAACTAACGCATTAGGCTTCCCCCCAGAGACCTCTGGCAACCGAACTCTATCAACTCTTTTCCAAGAAAAGTTAGCCTCTGGCAGGTGACCCTCGTCGACGGTCGCGAAAACCACTGCGTCATCGCCTAGCTCCGCGCGAATTTTCTCAATCGCTTCATTGGCAGCACGCAGATTTCGGGCTGGGTTTTCGACGAATAACCTCAACTGCTCTCTGCTAGCTCGTGCACTGTCTACTCGCAGGAAAACTTCTACAACACCTCTTTCCAGTGGCGTCGCGTTCAAACGAATCGTTGCCAGCCTTAGAACCTTTCCACAATCCAGAGTGGGCTCTACTGGACGCACACAAATCTCAACCAAAGAGGCCTCTGCGCCCTCCCTCCTATCCAGTACCAATCGAACCCAGAGGGCTTCTAGCGAAAGCTTTTTCGCAACCAACCGAGCCAAGAGATCGTCGACACCTCGTTTAACTGCAAACATGATTCTGCCAACGTTTTCAACGGGCTCATCGAAAAGAATCCTTTTCTCGAATACCTCTTCTTCCTTGTCGAGCTGTAAAGGCTCCCACGTTTGCCCTTTCGCGAGCTGCTGCAATTCGAAAGCCCGTCTTCCATACCTGGCCAAAACTCCTCCCTCAGGCAGGCACAAAAAGCTCCCAACGGTTGTGACATCTAGCTTTGCCAAAGAGTCGCGAACCTTGTTTTGAATATTCAACCTATCCAAGGGCACTCCATGCACCCACTGAAATTCTTCTTCGCTCGATGCAAAAACTTTTTTCTGAGAAAGCACCGTCTGTGAAACAGCGTAGGTATTAAAACGGCTGTATCCAACTACCACCTTCGCTTGGAAGCCAACATCTTCCACAGAGGAGATCAGTTCATCAGCCCATTGATCTTTACTCGTATAGAGTTTTTCCAACCCCGCTCCATTTACCCAGAACACCCCCGACTCATTAGAAGAACGATCAATGTCTGGTGAGTGACGACGAAGTGCTTTTGCCACCACTAATTCAGCTTCTTCTATCTCTTCTCGCGAAACCGTTCGCGCGCGTAAATCCCTGGTCAAAGAGAGGCCATACGAGAATTTTTGCCCGGGAAGAACTCCTTTCTTCCGAGCCTGTTCATTCACCCAAAGAATTGGACTCTGCGGTTTCTCCTCAGAAACAACTGCCGCGGGCAATTCTTTCCATTCAGGAAAACGTCGGCAGAGAAGCTGTAGAGGGAAAGCAGATAAACTAACGCAAGCCAGGTGGCCCAAAAACTAGCTCACTATTTTCTCGCCCAGGGCCGCGGCGTTTATCTTTGATAGTCCTCACTCTGTATCGAAACCGGCCCTTACCAAGATTTTCTCGTAAGGCTTCTGTACGCAGTGAAACCACAGCCCCCAATGAAGCGGTCTCTCGAGACTTGTCCGTCAAACAAACCGTTGCTGTATTTTTCTTTTTGCAAAGGCTTGCGACCCGACTAAGGAGAGGTAGGGGCAATTGTTGCCCTGAACCCATATCTAGAATAACCAGCCCAAAAGCCCCGGAACGAACCAGTCTATCGGTGGTGCGCCCACCTAAAAGAACACCACCAGCACGGATAACCAACAAAGCGCTCAAGTCAATCCCGTTCCTCTCAAAGTCAGGTGGAAAAAAATGCGAAGCGCCACAGGAAACCCAAGCCACCGGTTCCCGCTGGTTTTGCGCTTCCCAAATAAGCCTTGCAGAGGCCGTTAAAGATGAGTGCAACCCGCTCGCGGAAATTTCTACAAGAAGTCCCCGCATCTGGTCATAACCCCAAAAATCACCATTGGTATTAGCAGCGCGTCCAACCAAACTGGACTCAGCTGTGGTGACAGAGCGAAGCAGACCTGGCAGAGAGCTGAACATATGATCAGTACAGCAAATGCCTGTGACACTGCCCTGAGCACAGCCTACAACTAGGCAGAATCAGCTAGCGTATTTTTGCTGATAAACCGAATACAATGAACTCTCGGTAAAGACGCGAGCGTTTTCCGTAAGATTTTTGAGGAAAGCTGCAACCTCTCTTTTGGAAAGAGAAATCGGTCCGCCGAGCTGAAACATTACGCTGACAGCTTCTAGACTGAGAACAGCTCCGCGCCCCCCAAAAACTCGAGCTTGTCCGGGTAGGCAGAAATACATTCCCGGCGTAACCCGAAAGCTACCAACCGAACTTTCAATAAAGGCCTCGCCTTTAAGAACCACACCGTAGTGAGAAAATCCACTTGCGAGTTCGCAAGGGCTTACGTCCCACTTTCGCAGTTCTTTCACCCAACCCATCTATCACCATTATTCACTGTGTGGCGATAGCGAAAGCAAGTTTTTTACGGATCAGCGGGTTCAGGCGGAGTCGCCTGATCAAAAGAGATACTGTTCAGAGTCAACTCGCAACCATCTTCGACGATTTCCGAGATTCCCGGTCCTACCGAAACCACCTCGCGAAAAACCATGTTCTCCAAAGTGCCGGCTACGCGTTCTTCAAAGTCTACATCAATATCTGAAGCTCTACCTTCAGCACCGATCAAGAACGTCCCATCTTCCAATGTGATGAAAGCGCAAAACCGACACCCATCCGCATCACCGTTTCCGGTGCCAGCGATATCAAAAAAGCTCCAGCTCTGATCGCTTGTGTAACGGGTCCTAATCTGAAAGAGAGCAGCAGTCTCCCCTTGCTCGAAACCGGCTTCGTAAACGCTAGCTGTAACGAGTGCACCGTCTTCGTCATGTACTCCGGTAAATTGATCGGATACAACAACGGCCTTCGGTCCGTCAGCGCACAAACCGCTTGGCTCTTCGACATCATCAACCGGTGACCGAGGGACATCTACGCCCACTCGCTCTTCACCTGGGACACCAGTAGCGCACCCAAGAACAAAAGTTACGAGAAAATAGCGAGATAACAACTTCATACGGATTCCCCCGGACACTAATAGAAGCAAAGAAAGGACCAAGCCCAAGTTACTGGAAACAGGCTCGCGTCTCCTCCGTCTCGCGAAAAACAGGGGGGAAATGCCCCAGGGCTACGGCACATTGAAAGAATAGCGCGACGCGCGCCGGGCGAAGAGAGAGCTCGGCAAGCTCAACCGCCACACCTTCTCAACAACGCAGTTTGCAAATTCACCAGACTCAGTCGTGTGAACCTCTACGATCTCAGCCTTGCTGGTTTCTACGTCCAAAGAGATTTTCCCGTTTTCCAAGCCGCAAGCTTGGACCGCTACCTCAATTTCGTCGTCAAACCAAACACGGGCACTCTCCATACTAGGTACGTTTGGTGTTGGCCAAATCCCCCCGCGCACACAGCCGACGGAACCAACTCCAGCCGCTCCCATCAAAGTCTGAGCCGCCGTGCGTATGCTTTCTTCGTCTGGCCGACCAGCGCTCGAGAGGGTAATCGTCTCGTTTACCCCCCCAAAAATTCGATTGGTGCCTCGTTCAAGACAAAACTTTTCACTCTCAAAAGCCGAAAATTCTAGAATACGAAGATCTACATTCACGTCTTTCAGATCAGTGTCAGGCCACATCCCATCTGTAAAAGCCACAATTTGAGTACGACCTGGCTGACGTTTGGCCCAAGAAGTCGCAAGTTCGACGGCCTGTCTAAAATTCGAACCGTTCTCTGGCGTTTTTCCCTTGAGTTCCCGGAGCAGGTCTCCTGCATTTTTGCCATTCAACGGTGCCTCCCACAGAAGCTCCGGCACCCTCCCAAACCAAATAGACTGAAACTTCGCATGGGGAAAATCGGAAGCAATTTGAACGGCAATATCCACTGCAGTCGCCCGCGCCTCAGCGTCTAAAGAACGTGACCCGTCAAAAACGAAAACCAAATTGGTTCGTTTCCCCCTCGCTCTATTAACCTTTCCATCCGCCAGCGTACTAGGGACTGCGAATAGAAGAGCTACAAGAGCTGCAAGCCACCCCCACATCCTTTCTATTACACTACAAAACGCTGTAGCTCTGCTGTCTTCACAGTGAGCACAGAGACCACTCCGCCGCACTAGTAGAGATATGGCGTCAGCCGAAAAAACTCTATACTACGACTAGCTAAACGCTACGTGAGCTACGAAAAGATTTCGCGCAATCTCGCTTCGTACCGAGTCACTATTTCTGACAAATTTTCGACCTCGCCGTCTTTGACCACAGTTTTACCCTGCACCGAAAGCCTCTCTACAAGTCCACTATGGCCGGCAAAGACCAGAGCGTCAGTCATGCTTTTTTCATTGGCGCCAGCGATCGACACGCCTTTGTGCAATTGAAGACGGTCTTTCGAACCATCAAGAAAGATTGACCGATAACCGTTTTGTGTCCCCGCCAGCAGGAGAGCATCAGCGTCCGCTGCGACACACCGAGATTCTGTACGAGAGCGTTCATCTAGTTCGATTGCACGCATCTCTTCGAACGCGTCACTGGAAGAATGGCTGTCGGTTCCAACGCAAATCCTTGCCCCCGCAGCGAATAGCCCACGCGCATTGCAAAGGCCGTCGCCGAGATTTCTTTCTGTGGTACGACACACACAGACCGATGAACCGCTCTTTCCAAGCATTGTCACTTCACCTTCGGTGAGGTGCGTCGCATGGACTGCAGTGAAATGCGCACCTAGCACGCCATTGTCTGCGAGCCAAGCGACTGGAGTCTGGCCATATTCTTTTACGCATTCCTCAAGTTCACGCTTCTGTTCAGCAACGTGCATATGCAAAGGCCACTTTTTTTCGCGAGCGACATTATTTGCCGCAGAAATCCAATTTCCAGGAACGGCTCGTATGCTATGCGGTGCTAGTCCAACTGCTACCCCGCTATCCGAAGCGAAACGACTTGCCAGTTTTTCCGCATCCGAAACAACAGTCTCCACATCAGGATCACAGAAACGTTCTTGGTGTGGGCCGGCAGCGATTCCATGTCCTCCTCGATGATACAGAACACGTAGTAAGGCAATTTGTATTCCTACGTCTCGGGCAGCACGAATTACAGCATCCGCCATAATTGTTCTGTCTTCGTAAGGAGTTCCGTCAGGCTGATGGTGGACGTAGTGAAACTCTCCCACAGCTGCGACCCCGCTCATGGCAAGTTCAGCAAAAGCGAGCCGCGACAAGTCATAAATAGACTCGGGGCAAAGGGACTGAGCCAACGAGTACATTTTATCTCGCCAAGACCAAAAGCTGCCTGGCTCCCCCGCTCTTTCAGTTTGGAATCGAAGAGCTCGTTGAAATGCATGTGAATGAGCAGTAGCGAACGCCGGAAACGAGAGATTCGTCCCATCAGCGTCTGTCGTCGCGTTTCGCGCCATCGTCAAGTCAGACAAGTGACTGAAGGTAACGAATGATATCGCTAGACTCCGGCATCCAATCAACTGTGCCGTCGGCAGAGGTTATGCGTAACACTGGAACCGTTTGCCTCCCTGTAGCAGCGGTTAACTCTTTCAGATGCTTGGTGCCCTCATGGATATTCCTAAGCTCGACGTCCAGCTTGAGCTTCCCGATCGCGCGGCGAACCCGCAAGCAATACGGACACATATTAAAGTGATAAAGAGCTAACTTCGGAGTAGGGGCCACATCCCATGATACTCCGAGCGCGGCCGGGAGCAAAGCACCAAAGCTGCCGGCCTCTAGAAGATAAGCAAGATTGATTTTACCGGGGCTCGCTCAAAACCTCCTTGAAATTTCTTTCCGAGAGCCGCGGCTCGAGAGGGTTCAGAACCAAGCTTGATATCGTAACGAACCCCGGGCATCGCACTTACTCGACATCGAAGTTCATCTGTTGGCGCAACCCCATCGGCGATGTGGCTTCGCTTGAGAGTAAAACGTTTACAGGATGAATTTGGGTAGGCAGATCGCAATTGGCCGTAAGTTGAACCCACACCGATTCCGCGTTTGTCTCGAAAAAGTGGACTCACAATTACAGCACTGTGGATTTTCTGATTGCGCTCATCCAAGGTAGCGACCAGCTTCCCCCCTCTGCTGACTACAAATTGAACGAAAATATCTCCCTCGCCTTCAATCTCCTCCCGTTCCACAAGGAAACCTCGGAGAGCACGAGAGAGGCTCTGCTTATTAAAACCGGTTTTTTTTGTGACAGCAGCGAGTCTCTTGGCGCCAAAAAGAACAGGCTTGACTCGGGGCTTAACCTTTTCGATCGGTTTGTTTTCCATTTTGCGGACGGTTACCGGCTCTACGTCCACAGACTTGGATGAGCGTTCGAAGTTACACTCGAGGCAACCTCCGGCGAACGGCAGAAGCAGAACAAAAAAAACAAGGGCCATAGCTTTCGCCATGGCCCAAAGGTAAACGTGTAGGCTGACATATCAGCCGTTTGAAGCGGTTTCTCTACTCGCCACCGCCACCATCGAAACCGGATTCGCCCGCAATTCCCGGTACTGTTCCGTGCCCCTCAGGGATAGCCCAACCAGCCAAGCTCATACTAGCTCCAATGATAGCTACTGCCCCAACGCCGATCTGGGCGGGATAACTTTGAAGAAGACTTTCACCGCCCGTGAAAACTCGCGTCCATTGTAAGCCGACTTCACTTCCAACCGCCGCGACCGTAACCGCCGCCACGGTGTAAGCCGCAATTCCTAGCATCCTGCGAATCTTTGGAAGCCCTTTAGCGGGTCCCTGCGGGACAAGGCCGGCAGCAATCGCTTCAGCTAAACCAGACTGGCTGGCCGCGTTTCGCCCCTGCTCACCTGACTTCAACGCAGTTCGCCGAAGAGCAATACGACCGACCACAAAGCTCACCGCAGCGACCGCAGCGCCAGCAGCCATCATGCTTGGACTATTCTGAAAAAACGTTTCGCCGACTTCACTGAACCGAGCGGTAAATCCACTACGCATATCCGCAAGCAAAGAGCCGGCCGTAGCTAGCCCCAGAAGACTGCTAGCATAGCCAAAGATTGTCGCCCTGATCGTACGCGGGGCTTTGGGAGCGCGTGGCGCACGGTCCCCGCGCTTCCTAAAGATCCGAGCCAAGCCTCGTCGCTGACGTGCGGGCCGCGCAGATTGATTGGGTCGAGCGGAAGCTTGGGCAGCGCGAGTTTGACTATTCTTAGACGTTTTCTTCGCCGCCGTCGAACTCGGAGTCGACGTTTTTGGTTGCGCGTTTGCTAATCTGCCCAACCGAGTCATTTGGCCGCCGCTTTTTTGTCCCCGGGCTTTTGGCTGTTGGGCTCGTTTGGCCTGCTTAGCCTTCTGTCTTTTCTGGGAAGAGCGGTTGCCCTTTCGGTGACGCCCTCCTCCCCCAGCCATTGCGAGGGACTGCGAGGAAATAAGAGAGGAGATAACGATGAAAACCAAGAGCGAGCTGCGACGCATGGCCATGTAAAGTTCAAGACTGGGGCCAAACACAGATACGCATAACCTCCTGTTTTCACTGAACCTTCGATTCTTTCTCTCGCGCCAACCCCACGAAAATGCAACTCATATGCATCCAAAGTGGCTACTCGAGAAGGCGGAGGGCGAGTAGGCCAAGTAGGGCTTTTCAAGGAGAGCCGGTAAAGGACAGGCGCCACGTTTTTCTGTACTGTGCACCGAAGTTTTTTCGCAACTCGGAAGGAGGCAACAAACGATGTCGTTAATGGCGATTTACATCACAGCCGCATGTATCGGCGCAGGCCTTATTGCTCTCACTCTTTTGGTGGGCGGCGACCACGACGCCGATATTGATTCCCCAGACGCCGAGGGGGATGCCGGTTTCGATGCCGCTGGCTGGCTCCCGTTTGCTTCCCTTCGGTTTTGGACCTTCTTTTCCGCAGCTTTTGGGCTTACCGGTATCGGCCTGTCTGCCCTCGACTTGAGCCGGGCACCCTCAATTATTTTTTCTGTCGGAGCGGGGTACGTTAGTGGACTTTTCGTCTCAAAACTCTACACCAAGCTCACCCAGACGCAGACAGACAGCTCCATTGATGAAACAGACTATATCGGCTCGTTTGGCACTGTCGTTTTGCCCATTCGTCCCGGCCATACCGGAAAAATCCGTCTGTATGTCAAAGGCCGCACCGTGGAGCTACTCGCTGAGACAGAAGACGAGACTCCGCTCAACGCCTCTGACAGTGTAGTCGTCTATTCCTTATCAAATGAAGGCCATGCGTGGGTCTCAAAGAATAACGAAGAAGAAGGAAAAGTATGAAAGCATCTCTCGTCCAGAAAGTCGCCGAAGCAATCATTGAATTTGGCCCCATGATCTTGGGAATTTCAGGGGCCGTTGTTGGCTCAGTGCTGGCGTTCATAGTTATAGCTAAGAGTTTTCTTTACATCCGTCGGCCAAACGAGATTTTGATTTTTTCGGGTCGCGAACACCAGGGTTCAGACGGAATGCGTAGGGGATTTCGGGTCATAGCCGACGAGGGGCGCAAATGGCGAATGCCTATATTTGAGCAAATCGAACGTATGGATTTGTCCAACATCTCCGTGCCGATGGTGGTTACCGACGCCTACTCTGAAGGAGCCGACGGAAATCTCGGCATCCCGCTTTCTCTCCATGCAATCGCAAATGTCAAAGTGGCCAGGGACCCCCGCAAAATCAGCAATGCCGTAGAAAGGTTTTTGGGTCGCGGGCGCGAAGAAATAGCGCGAGTTGCGAAAGAAACGCTAGAAGGTCACCTCCGAGGCGTACTCGCAAAGATGACCCCAGAAGAGGTAAATGAAGACCGACTAAAATTCGCGAGCATGCTTACCCAAGAAGCTGAACCAGATCTCGAAAAACTCGGTTTGCACCTAGACACACTCAAGATTCAGCATGTATCTGACAAGCGTGATTACTTAGAGAGTATCGGCCGTACGCGTATCGCGCAGGTTCTTGCGGCTGCACAAGTCGCGGAGTCTGACGCCGTGCGTTCAGCCGAAGAAGCCGAAGCCGCAGGCCGCGCAAGAGGCGACGTAGCCCGTGTAAATGCTGAAGCAAAGATTGCGCAAAAGAAGAACGAGCTCAGGCAAATCACAGCAGAACTCAATGCCACCGCACAGTCTGAAGAGGAAAGAGCCGTCGCAGCCGCGCAAGCCGCCCGAGCCGAAGCGGAAAAGGAGCTACAGACGATTCGCGGTGAGCTAGAGAAGCTCCGCCTCGCGGCGGATGTAACCATTCCAGCGGAAGCGAGACGAAAATCCCAAGAACTCCAAGCAGCCGGACAATCGGCAAAAATCGCAGAAGACGGGCGCGCTATGGCGAATGCCTTGGCTGAGGTTTCATCCGCATGGAAGTCAAGCGGCGGGCAAGCCATGGACATGTTCGTACTCCAAAACCTAGAGGACATTTTTGGGCAAGTCGCGAAAGGCGCAGAGAAACTCAAAGTGCGAGAAGTCAATCTCGTCGACAGCGGCGATGGAGAAACCCTACCAGCCTACGTGAGTTCGTTCCCAGCGACTGTCGGAGCGCTATTTGGCGAGGTGTCAAAAACTCTCGGCATCGACATCAAAAAGATTATCAGTGGCAATGAATCTCCGCCTGAAAATGGCGTTAAGAGCGCAAGGAGAACGCAATGATTGGTTTCGTTATCGTTGGATTGCTGGTTCTGCTGGCCGTCGGAGTCGTGGTGATTACTCGGTTAGTGCATATCTGTGCCCCTAATGAAGTTCTGATTTTCTCTGGCTCCACCAGACTAGTTGGAAACAGAAAAGTCGGATACCGTTTGGTACAGGGTGGACGCGGTATTCGAATCCCACTTATTGAGCAGGTCCAACGGATGGACCTCACCAATATGATCATTGATATCCGCGTCGCCGGTGCCTACGCGAAAGGAGGAATCCCCCTGAATGTAGAGGGAGTAGCGAACCTAAAGATCGCGAGCACCCAACCGACTATCGACAACGCTATCGAGCGGCTACTTGGCAAACCTCGGGCAGAAATCATTAGGGTGGCTCGAGAGACGCTTGAGGGCAACCTTCGAGGGGTATTGGCGACTCTTACCCCCGAGGAGGTCAATCAGGATCGTATAAAATTTGCGCAGGAGCTTTTGACCGAAGCAGACAAAGATCTGAAAAACTTGGGGCTTGAGCTCGACACGTTAAAGATTCAAAACGTCTCTGACGACCGTAGCTATCTCGATTCGTTGGGCCGAAAACAATCGGCAGACTTGCTTATGCGTTCGCGTATTGCGGAAGCCGAAAACAAAGCAATGGCGGAAGAGCGTTCGGCAATGAACCGGGAGACGCAGGAGCTTGCTGGCATTGATGCGGACATTGCAACTGCAAAAGCACAAGCCAACCGCAGAATCCTCGACGCGCAGACCAAAAAAGAAGCGATGATTGCTGAAGAGAGAGGCGCAGTGACGGCTGCAGTTGCCAAGGCACGAGCCGAGTTAGAAGTACAAAAGGCTCGAATTGAACAGGTGCGTCTGCAGCTAGAAGCCGACTTGGTGGAGCCAGCAGACGCTGCACGGCAAGAGATGGTCGCTAACGCACGGGGCGAAGCCGCTCAGGTTGTTGAGGACGGCAAGGCAACCGCGGAAGCCCTAAGGGAACTCGCGCGGACGTGGCTCGAGAGCGGCGATAATGCGAGACAGATCTTCGTTGCACAAAAGCTCCAGGGCCTCGTCGGCACACTTATGGACACGGTCTCGTCTCTGCCGATAGATAAAGTAACCATTATCGACAAGGAACTTAACGCTGCAGGCGGTGATCTTGCAGTGAACGCCGCTATAACCTCGGAGAAGCTCAAGCACACCTTGGGCGTCGAC
>CAYPIX010000067.1:18514-20768 GCA_964410875.1 uncultured Kofleriaceae bacterium | reverse complement strand
GGCGCATCTTACGAGTTCGGATTCTAAATTCTGCCGAGAAACTGGGCCAGAGCGTTGTCACCTTCCCGTCGCTCGTTTGATACCAACTCTGACATCCGCTTTTCCAAACGGTACCGTTCATTCGGCGTTGAAGCGAGTCGTTGAAATCGCTCTGAATTCGAGGCAAAACGTCGGCGTATTTGGCCTGCCGTTTTTCGATTTCCCGCATGCAAGATCGGATGTATGCGATTTGCGACTCAATAATAAAAACCATCGAGTTATGCCCTAGTCCTGTGTTCGGGCCGACTACAAAGTACCAGTTGGGAAAACCGTGCACCGTTGTACCCAAGTATGCCTCCGCACCATTTCGCCAGTTATCGTCCAAGCTCGCGCCATCTAGTCCGTAAATTTCGAAAGGAACGACGTTTTCTGCAGCATCAAAACCGGTGCAAAACACCACAGCATCTATTTCTCGGCTCACCCCATCGTTTGCAACAATCGATGATGGACTGAATTTATCAATCCCATCGGTTACTAGTTCGACGTTGGGCTGCTGAAGAGCCGGGTAATAGTCGTTAGCCAAAAGCACGCGTTTGCACCCGAACGTGTAGTCTGGTGTTAATTTTCTTCGAAGCTCTGGCGATGAAACAACTTTACGTAAATACTTCTCGGCCTCTTTTTGTGCCAGAGACGCAAGTTGAGGATATTTGACGAAAGCGATAACACGCCATTCGAGAGACCAGTAAAGCCCCCAGCGGTACAGCCTCTGCAAAAGGGGTAGTTTTTTATACAATTGCTGCTCAGAGGAACCGATGGGTCGATCGTCTTTTTCGATCACCCAGGCTGGTGTCCTTTGGAAAACGAAGAGCTTCTCCACCGTTTTGGCTAGTTGAGGTATGAGCTGTATGGCGCTGGCGCCGGTTCCCACCACAGCGACTCGTTTGTTTGTTAGGTCGACATCGTGACGCCACGTCGCCGAGTGAAAAGCGGGCTTGGTGAACGTATCTAGGCCGTCGAAGGTAGGTAGTTTGGGCCGGCTCAATCCGCCCGTGGCAGAAACTACGTAGCGCGCTCGATACTTTGTGCCGTCTATAAGCTCGATAACCCACCGTCCCGCTTCTTGGTCGAAACGGGCTCCCACGACTTTTGCGTTGAAGAGTGTATTGGAAAGGACCTCGTATTTTTTTGCGCAATGCTCGAGATAGTCCTGAATTTCCCCCTGCTTGCCGTACATAGACGACCAGCCAGGATTTAGTTCAAAGGAGAACGAATAAAGATGCGAATAGATATCGCAGGCAGCTCCGGGGTACGTATTGTCGCGCCAGGTTCCACCGACCTCGGCGGCCTGTTCGAAAAGGATAAATGGGGTACCCTGCTTTTTTAACTGGATCGCCATACCCAAGCCGCCGAAACCGGTTCCGATAATGGCGACGTCTGTTTCTCGCACGGGCGCTACCTATGCGCGGTTACGCGCTCGGCTTCCAGTCTGGCTTTGGTGGGAGGGCAGTGTTTGGCGTTTTGCCCTCCATACGATGCGCGAGGAATTTTGCTACCGAGTCGTGTTGGAAGTATGGGTTTGAATCTCGCTGAGCAGCGATTTCGGCGCTTGGAGTGGGGCCGTAATTATGCCCGGGGTAAACGCGAGTATTTTGCGGCAGTTTTTCTGCCAGGTTTTTTAAGGTCGCATACATGACTTCTGGATCGCCGCCCACAAAGTCACACCGGCCGCAGCCATCGACGAAAAGAGTATCCCCGGTAATCAGGTCGTTGCCCGCGGAGTAGCAAACCGAGCCCGGAGTATGCCCGGGGGTATGAACCATGACCACGTCGCAGTTTTTTCCGATGGTGACGCTGTCGCCTGGTTTGCTCTTCACCAGGTTCTCGCAACGAAAACCCGAGAACTCGACTTCTGGCTCTAGCATATGCACAGGGACGTCCACCTTCTTCAATACCGCGTCGACTTGGTCTACGTGATCAAAGTGGCTGTGGGTGCAAAGGATGTGGGTGATCGTTAGGTCATTCTTCTCTGCTTCGCGAAGAATGGTCCCCGCATCCCAAGCAGGATCAATCACCGCGACCTCCCGGGTTTCCGAGTCGCCAAGGAAGTAAAGAAAATTGTCCCAAGGGCCGAGTTCAAACTGATGGATTAGGGGAGCCGCCATGTCCTTTATCCTACGACGAGTACGGGGCTCTCGCTTAAAGATCCGAAGAATCTAAGCAAACGGCTGTGGCGACTATCTCGATATTCTCGACAATGTCTGTGGCAAGTCGCTCG
>CAYPIX010000067.1:0-18414 GCA_964410875.1 uncultured Kofleriaceae bacterium | reverse complement strand
CTGAACTCTTTTAGGAACACGTCACGTTGTATCTTGCGGCCGAAGAATTTGAAAATGGGTTCCCCGGGGGGACCCACATCTTTTTGCTCCCGTGAGCCCGATATACCTGAGCGACCGAAGATCGCGGCGCCGGTGGCCACGCCTTTGTGGCTGGTGGGCTTCGCAGGTAGGGCGTTTGACCAGAGAAATGTCCACGGAGCCGTGTCAACGACGATAAAGCTGCTTCCAGCTACCTTGTTGTCGATGCCTGGCACAACGGCGAATTCGCCATCCATGGGAGCTTCTGCGCCATTGTTCAGCAAGAGCCGCGCTTGAACATCCAGATCGAATACGGTTTCATTGTCGCCCTCAAACAAAATCGCCGATGGCTTGACTGCATGAACAAGGTCGTTAAAACTTTTCCCGTCGCAATTCGACGGCTTGGAGAACGGAAACCACGAGCTGCAGGCGGCGAACTTCTGCCCTTCTTGCTTTTCCTCGAGCTCACGTCGTTTGATCCCAAACTGGCGAGTCGCTTTCGCAGACACGTTCGGCTTCAATTTGAGGCGCCCGTCTGTCTTGGTGCCATTGCGTACCCGGTACATTTCAAGGGCAACCCGGCCCTTGCCGCCAAACGGCGCAAAGAGATCGGCCACTTTCTTCTCCGTGAGTTCCTGGGTGCCACCGCCCCAAACCATCTTGGCGGCAGTGAGTACCTCGCCAGCTGGTTTTAATGAAGGGTCGACCCGTTCAAAGAACAAGGGGCCTGCCATCACTTCGTTATTGAAACGAATCGGCTGTAACGGCTTTCCCTCGCGCCCGGCTTCGTCTTTCGCCACCAGCTCAATGGCCCACTCACCAGACAAAGAAGAAAGTGTAGCGTGCTCCGCATCGGTCAGCGTGATGCGGTGAGTGCTTTTACTCTCCGTGCTCTCCACAATGTCCGCCTCAAAGATTTCGCTAGGAGCCTGCCCAGGCGCGACCACCCGGTACGTCAAGCTTGGGACGACACCGCTATTGTCTTCTAGCAGAATGTTCCAAGACAACGGGTTTCCGTCTTCTACCGGCTCCCAGGTATCCTTTTTGTTTCCCACAAGAGGGTTGTCGATAAAGGCACCTTCTACACATTCGGTCAAACTCCGATAATGGATGCCGTACTTGAGAACCGTTGGCGCAGACCCAGCCTCTGTGGCGTTGACGTCGTACCGAAGATCAATCGGTTCAGGGCTCGTCGTCCCATCGCTGTCGACAAACAAGCACGGCCGAAAGTCCTCTCGGAACGCAGCTAGGTACTGGGTTTCATCATCGATAAGCGAAGAAAGGACCTGAATGGTTGGATCACCATTGTCGAGCTTGACCAAAATGACGTGGGTCTCTGAACGGTTTCCCGCCGTGTCCACAGCAGTTACCTCCACTAGGTTTTCTCTAAACTTCTTGTCGTTACTTTCCAGGGTGATGGTCGTATCAAAACGCCAAGAGCCATCCGCGCCCTGAAGCGCCGGTAGGTTCGCCATGGACTTCCCGTTTATCACCAGCGAAAAATGTTCAACTCCATTGGTCTCGAAAAATACCGCAGACAGTTTTTGCTCCGCCGTCGGTACGACGGGCGCATCGCCATCGGTTTTCAGTTCTTCTACACCCAGTTGCGCACTTACAAACGTGGGCGCCGTACAGTCAATACTGACGACTCTTTCCGCCTGCGTGGTTTGACCATTCTTGTCAACAGCCACAACTTTGATCACCAGAGGTCCATCCGGTAACCCATCTACTGGAACGTGCGCCACAATGCGCGACGGTTCTGAGTCCTCGTCTTTTGCATTCACCCCATTGGGCAACACAAGGGAGAAATTATCTAAAGCATTGTCACTTGCCGTTGCTTCAACTTTAAATGGCTTGCAAGTCGACAGGTCCGCCGCTGGCGCCTGAAACCCGAGCGAGGGAGAGCCGTCGTCTACGATGAAGTTTTTGCCCAAAATAGAAGTCCCGTTTTCATCTGTCGCGATGGCGGTGACCCTCAATGGTCCCGGAGGCATCTTGCTGGGATCTGCAACGACTCGAACCACAGCATCGGTCGGATTTTCGTCACTGGAGATAATCGCCTCGGTAGGAATTCCCTCAAAACGAATGGAGAAGGTTCCCAGTTGATCGTTGGCGACAGAGGCCTGAAAAACCACCAGGTCGCCCGATATGTGTTTTTCCGTCGGTTCGTCGAACCGAATCTCCGCTAAGCCTTGGTCGAGATCTTCGGGGGCTGCATCGGTTGGGAACAAATCAGGATCCGAGTTGGTGCGAATCTCTTCGACGAGCGCCAGAACATCTGCGGTTTCCACCGCCTGGTTCTTACTGTTGCGGACGAACGACAGGATAGACGTGGCAAAATCTGAACGCGGTGTGTTGGCGTCTAGGTTACAAATGGTTTTGCAGTCGTCGCCCTCGCACCCAGACGGTCGCTGGCACCCGCTAACGATGAGAGCTCCATTGCGGCCGCGCCCATCAAATAAACCGTCCTTATCGCGCAAGTCCTCGGTTAACAGCCGAGAAATTTCCAGCGAGTTCATCGTGTTCGCACTGCCGCCGGAAACTACGGCGATTTTCTGAGCCAAGTGGGACAGAGACGCCAGCATGATTCCGTAGACGATTTGCTCGTCAAATTTCGCACCCTCTTCAAAAGAGGTATTGGGAACGGTCTGCAATAACTGCACACCACCAAAGTGGTCGCTTACATGCTTGAGGGACTGTTTTGCCGTAACACGTGTGCTTTCCGTTTCGTCCATTCTCACCGCCGCGTGCTCCGCGGCCATGGTGGTGATAGGAGAGATAACGACATGCTCGCGGATTTGATCGACTTGAAAATCTGGAATAAGCGCTTTGAGCAGGATGTCACCGTCGTCCAAGGTGATCTCTTCGTTGTTCGCCAACTCGTGATACGCCGGGCGAATACCGGACGCCTCCACTTGGCTGCCCTCTACTTCTAATAGAAGACTTCTAAGTCCTACGCTGGCATCGACCTGAAAGCTGCCGTCGGCCAGGCTGGGTTCCGACTCGCCGAGTAACTTGCCCTTTACGCCGCCAAAGTCGCTGAGCTGGTAGACGCGTACGACCGCCCCCTCCACAGGACCTGACATAAAAACAAAGCCAGCAATTTCACCGTCCGCCAATTGCCCCTGTTCCCCTGCGCAACCACTGAGGGTGACGGCGAGCAACAAAAGGCGGCACATACGGCTTCGGTGCATAAACGGACTCAAGGACACGGGCCCCCTTCGTGACGTTATAAAAAATCGAAAAAATGGCGCCTTACTTCTCGTCTTACAACTCATTGCCACTAGTTCTCGGCGTCCAACTGTCCGAGTTGCGGTGTGTTCCGAAAAACTAAGGTTAAGGCGTACCTACAAACTGAACTTCGGAAACATGAACGACATCCAGTTTACGTCCGGGCGACCTTTTTTGGTTCACAACTGAGCGCGCCGAGACCGCCACCAAAGGGTTTACCCGCCACGGCACACTCGTTGCTTTGTCTTGAGAGCTCAAACCCAAACTTGGAGGAGTCTATGAAACAAACACTTTGTCTTTTTGTGCTTATCGCAAGCGGTTGTGAAATCCGTATCGAAGAAGAACCAGCGCCTTTTGTCTACGACGAATTATCCCGCGCGGTATTCAACACCACCGACTGCGGCGCTATGCCCATGTTGCCAACGGCGTACAGCAATGACGTCAATGCACCTGCAGCGCTTGCTCTCGATACCATTGTGGAAGGGCGAATTGATCCCGAGTCAACGTCTAACCAACTCCACTACTGGGCGATCGAATTAGAGCCTGGCGACTACCACGTCGTTCTCGACGAAAAACGTGCCGATAGAGGCGTTAGCAATATCGGCATGAATGTTCACCAACTGGGAAGTGTAGGCGAAGACTTGCACCGATTTATTGCTTCGAATGAAATAGAAAAACGAATCCGCAGCCATGCGTTTTTCACTGTTAACGAGGCCACTCTAGTCGGTTTTAAGATGGCCCCGAGTCACGACGCCGAAGACTATTACTTTGGCATTTTCTCAAACCAAACGGCGGTTCCAACCCCTGCATTCTTCGACTGCCCGCCAGTCGCGGATCTGTCGATGGAAAACCCAATTGATTTTGAACTAGCAGGCGAGGAGGACCCCGGTTTTGCTTCTGACACCTGGTTTTATTTTGATTCTGCCCCCGCCGACTATCGGTTCACTGTAGATGCCAGGAGGGTAGACGGAGAAGATTCCAATTTTGCCTACATCGCAAATATCTATAGACAGTTTGGCCAGGAAGGGGCCAAGGAAAGAATTTTCGCAACCATCGACATAGGCTTAGCGTTTCGCACATCCGAGGTCTGGCCAAGTACCGAAACCGCTCCGGTCATGCTCCGCATCAACAACATTGCTGATGATCCGATGCTTATGTCGATTCAGGCATCTCTCGACTAGACCCGATTGACACACCCCCTTGCCGCGTTGTCTCGAGTGACAGCGCGGCATTTTTTTGTTACCTGCAACAGGCTGTAACATTTGCCACTAGGGCCTTTTGAAAACGCGAGGGCTTAATGAGGGCTCGAGGATGGCGTGTTGACCGCACTTATTCCGACCACTTAGGTTGTCCGCTGGTGTGTAACCCCTTAGGTATATTTCTTGCTGCTAATTAAGTTGTAATGCAGTTAGTAGCCAAAGTAGTCGCCGTTACGTCAATCATACTTTTCAGCGGAATGCACACCGCTGAAGCTGGACGACGATCGAGAGCAAAGCCAAAATCGAAACTAGCCGCGAAAGCGTCGGGCAAACCAACAAAGCCCCGCAAAGCCAATCGGTTGCAACCTGGCTCCTCCTTGCATTCGAGGGTTTTCGCCAGCGCTCCGAAAAAAGGGCCGTTGACCGCGAATGGGAAACCGTCAAGATCTCGCCGTCAATTAGTCACCAAGGCGGCTCGGCGCACGGGTACGTTTCTCGGCCTTACAAAAAGCCGGACGTGGCTTGGTATTCCCCGTTTTTTCCACGTGACAGCGAGCAATAAGGTTGGAAGCGGGGTTTTAGAGACAACCAAGTTTCAGGAACCCGCAGGCGAATACGAGACCGCCATGTGGGTCGACAGTGATGTCGTCAACGCAGAGTTAGAACTTCGAAACACCGAGTATTTTGTCGTTGAGACGACGTTTCCGCAGGGCGTGGAGCGCGCTCTTCTGGCGGTCGCCGAGCGCTCGTCCAAGGAAGGCTTTGAGGTTGCCGGGATTGCCGAGCAGGGAATCGTCGTCAAAGTCCCATGGCATGTGGTCCATCGTCCCGTGGTTAGAAAACTGGAGAGACTAGGGATAGCGCTCAACCGAGGAGCGAGTTCGCGAATGACTCGTAGTCGCAACGGACTCACTTTCAGGGCAGCGAAGGCCGCTAGTTGGGTCAACGGAATGGGAATAGTTCAAGGCACGAAAAATGTCATTACTGAGTTGGTCGGCCTGGGTAGTTTCGCCAAGGAGGTTGGGGCTGAGATCCGTAGTGGCCGCGGCGTCGTTGAAACATTGAAGAGAAGATTCCCAGGCCCAACCAGGTGAACGCGCCGCGACGGGTTCTAGCGTCGAGAAGATAACTGCCGTCTATGCATTCGAGCCCTTGCGGTGGTTCAAGAACCCTGCAGCTGGCTCCCTCTACGAAGATGTGGCCCCTCCTACCGAAGAATCTGACGGTTGCGGCAATTGGAGTTTGACGCACCACTCTTTGGCTCGCCGCACGGACTCTTCTTTTTCCAACTCACGGAACTCAAGGAGGAAGGGAATCTCAACCTCATCGGTTTCGAAGACTAGCCTAACTTCGTATGTGTCTTCCGTAGCGTCCACAATCGCCCGCCGTCTTGCGACGCGAAGGAAATCGTTGTTTTCTCCTTGGAATACGAAGGACTTCCGAAACGAGCTTCTTCTCACGCTCACCCACCGACGTTTGGGGTCAAAGATAAGCTTGCCAGTAGAAAAGGCTACATCGAACAATGCCCAAAAGAGGACAACTCCAGCGAGCGCAACGCCGACCCTGATAACTGCGGGCATTGAAACCGTTAAAAACACCCAGCACACCGCAGCGAAGAAACTAACAAGAAACAATAATGTGACCAGTTTCCGTCCTTCAATTCGCAAAACCTCATCCTGAAACGAGACCTTGTTTTGGTATACGGAAAACCGCTTCTTCACCACGGCAAGTGTAACTCGATTTCATTCTCCTTCCGACAATTGGAAAGTGTTCTCGTTACCGTTGGCTTGGCGAGCGAGACGAGTCCAAAGCCCTTCCACTGCCGTGAGAGCGGCGGCCGTTAATCTCTTTTTTTCAAATTTTCAGTGGCGCGCTGGGTGGCCTTGGTCCAGAGTAAGAGGAGAACCTACGTTGTATCTTTCCAGATCGCAGAAGGGGCCAAGTGGCAACAACTGGGGTCAGGCGACGGCTTTGTGCTTCCCCATTAGATAGGGTAAGCCCCACCTCAATCCGGATAAAGCGAATGAGTTCAATTCCTTGCGTCTGGGTCCCAGGCTGGCACGAGCTCTGCTTAATAGAGGGGTGTGAGAAACGAAAAGCAGCTTCCCGCTCTCTCCCTCCCCGAAGACTGGGGGCAACGACGTCGCGATGCACTCAAATGGAATGAGCAAATCGATGATACCGGCCGGGTCGCTTCTGTCCTCACCGCACTAGCAGGGCACCAAGCTGAGGGAACCGTCACCCGCGGACAAAACAGCCAACGGATCTCCCTCGTAGATTTCAACACCGACAGCGGAAGCCTCACTCTTGACGTTGGCGCGAGCATCTTGTCTGCTCCGTTTGAAATTGCACTGCAAGGCGCCGGTGCGGTCTACCGTTTCAATGTAAACCGTGGAGAGCAGAGAGGAAGCCAATTTGTTGCTGAAATCCCTGCTGCTCTTACCCAAAGCCGACAGCGCTGGAATCGTCGCTGTACGCCTGTCGGCACTGTTCGCCTCTCGTTTCGTCACCCCAAGACAGGCGCGATAGTCCGCGGAACAATCCACGATGTTTCTCACACTGGACTCGCTGTCGATTGTGACCTGCCCACAGAGCTTTCACCTGGTTCTAAGTTAGCTGGCCTTCGCGTTGAGCGCCCTGGACAAGAAGCCGTCGCCCTCAACTGCGAAGTTCGGTACACCCGAACCGAGGACGTAGAAGACCACGAGCGTTTAGGGCTCCGAATCGCACACCCAATGCTCGACTACCTTCGATGGTCGAACGTTGTTGAAGATCTTCTCTACCCTGGCACCAAGTGCAGCCCAGAGTACGCTGGCAAAGTGTGGGACCTGTTCGGTCAATGCGGCTACTTCCTTCTCGCTGGCCGCACCATGGAGAGCTTCAAGCGCTTAGAGAAGGCTTACCACAGCGTAAATCGAATCCTTGAAAATGCCCCCCAGCTGTACAAGCAAACGGTGTGGGTCAACAAAAGTGATGACCAGGTGATCGGCTCGGCCACTATTCTGAAAGTCTACAGTGGAACATGGCTCGGCTACCACATGGCCAAATTACCGGGAAAAGCGCCCGATGGTACGGACGGTCGCGAAATTCTGCGCGAATTAAACTTCCGAAGCTTTGAGCACATGCAACGAGATCCAGAACTCGAATGGTGCCACGGAACGGTTAGGCAAGACGCATCATGGACAAGATACGCTTACTATGAGTTCACCGACCGTATGCATTCCGATGAAGTATTCATGGTCCCCTTCACCGCTATGGAACTGTACGCAGAAAAACCCGTAGTTGCTGCGAATGGCGCTTTTGAAGCCTCTGAAGCGACCGAAGCAGAGAAAGCTCTCCTTCTTCAGAATCTGGAGCAAACAAGACCGTTGGCCTATCGGGCCGCGATCGATCTAGAGAAAAAGTCTCTGGACCTAGCAAAGAACAAGAGGCTGTGGCGAGGTCAAAGACTCGAGCGAGACAGGGAAATATTTGTCTCTCGAAAAGACGGAGTGCCCCAAGCCGCTGCAGTCGTAGAAATGGTTCCTGACGGGATTCACGTGTTTCAACTACTAAACCTGGTTCGACTCTACCCCCTTTTTGAGGGCGGCGAAGCCTCTTACGCTGATTTACTCGAAGAAGTTCGCAATTGGTTCGATGAATTCGAAAAAGAGAGATTCGTCGTTTACCTAGAGGATAGTACCTTTATGGAAGACGAGCTCGCCGAGCAATGTATCAATCTAGGCCGAGCGGATATGCTGTTTTGCTCAGCTGAGCGGGTCCCCGAGCTACTTGAAAACATCTACCAGATAGCAGCTCCGAAGCTTAACGGAAGGTAGTTGTGAAAATTGGATTTCTGGGCTCCCTAAATGCAAAACTGGGGTCTTGATTGAGAATGCTTTAAGGCAATGGCGAGACCTCCTCGGAGAAGAATCAGTAGTCGTTGATCGAGATCTGCTAGCAGAGTACTAAAGCGCAACTTTCAACACTCGAAGAAGAATCCGTGGAATTCTTCGCCCTCAAATTTCAAACACGGTGGCAGATGTCGTCCGCACTGCCTATGAAAACCGATTGACTTTGTATCCGGTCAGCCGCGGTTTGAATTGGGGATTGGGTTCTCGAGTCCCCACCGCAGATGACTGCTTTATCTTAGATTTAGGTGAGCTAAAAAAACTAGAATATGACTCTGAGCAAGGAACGATAACTGTCGAGCCCGGGGTGTCTTTCGCCGAAGTCAGTGAACACCTCGAGAAGCTGTCTTCCCCTCACTTTATATCCGTAATAGGCGGGCCGCCTCAAGCCAGTCTGATTGGAAATTTGGTCGAGCGCGGAGACGGACTAGGCCTCATGGGCGAACGGGCAAATCATAGCTGCAATCTAAAAATCGTTTCGGGGCTGGGAGAAACGTTCAGAACAGGCTTTGGTAGTTTTCAGCATTCCCGATTGAAGAACTTGAGCAAATGGGGAGTCGGTCCAAGCCTTGACGGCATTTTTACGCAGTCGAACCTCGGGATAATTACTGAAGCCACCTTTTGGCTTCAAGAAAAACCACGACACTTTCAATCCCTAGTCTTCACCCTAAAAAAGGAAAATGCGATCCAGAACGCTTTTCCAACGATCAAGCAGCTCATCAACCAAGGAGTCTTATCACCCTTTAGCATCGGCATCTGGAATTCATATAAATATGCAGCCACAATGGCTAGGCACCCAAAGCCAGGCGAAAATGAAAATATCAATATAAACGAATTACTACAGGCCACCAACCCCAAGTTGAAAGACGTCGAATGGTTTGGAGTTGGAGCGATTTACAGCGGAACTGACGCAATTGGAAAAGCAAAAAAGAAAGCCGTTAAGAAACAGCTCAATCAATACTGCCAGCAATTACTCTTCGTAGATCAAAAGACTTCTCGGAGAATTCGACGCGGAAACAAATTCTTCAGTTTTTTCGGCAAGGAGATCCTTGACGAAGACACTTTAGACTCTCTCTTTAAGAACTCTGTTTTTCAGGGCAATCCCACAATGAAAAGCGTTAGGAGTATTTACTGGCGTAAACCTGGGGATATCCCTATGGATGCAAACGCAGACAGGGATAAATGCGGCATTCATTGGATGTGCCATGCTGTGCCCTTCGCAAAAACGGACATTTCTCGTGCCACGGAGATAGTCAAAGACATCCTCCTTTCAAAAGGGCTTGAACCAAACATTGCTTTTCTTCCAGCGTCACCGCGTCACTTGCACCTCTGCGTAGCAATAATTTATGACCGAGAAGTAAAGCTGGCGGACGAGATTGCTCTTGCATGCCATGATTCGGTTTTCTCTCAACTTACAAAGAGTGGGTATTCTCCGTATCGGCTGGGCATTCAATCAATGAAATGGCTCGAAGAAAGCGACCGGCTAGGCAAAGACATCTACAAACGACTCAAGGGACTCTTCGACCCCAACAATGTGATAGCCCCAGGTCGGTACTAACTTCGGAGCAGGGAGTTGGACCTCAGCTTTGGTAGCAACATTCCCATGTATCTTGATGGGTCTGGACAACCGAGAACACGGATTCGCTCTTCGCAGACCGATATCTCTTCAGTATTTCCTTCGAGCCGAGCCACGAGAAGTCTCGCTCCAACGCTATGCACAACCATGTTCGCTTGAAAAAGAACGAAGGCTGCCTCTCTCAACAGCTCTTTCGCTTTTTCTTCGTTACTGCTAATCGCAGCTTGCCCGCTCGCCAGGAGATATAGCCCCGTAGCCCACGGTCGTTTAGCTTTTCGAACCGGACGTAAGCATTTACTTATCTCTTTTTCCGAAGAACCTGACGCTAGCAGCGTCCTGGCTTTTAGCTCGAACATGAGAATTCTGTTGAATTCCAGCATCAGGAGCCCGGATTTCTTGAGTTGTTTCCATTTCGCCTCAAGTCGGTCCTTTGCGATCGAGCCTTTTCCTTCGATTAGATCTAACTGAACGTCACCGAAAAGCATCAACATGTGTTGCATGTAGAAACCGCTTTGAGACCACCCCTCTCCAGCGAGCGAATTGAGTTCCCTAGCCTTATGGCTCGAGTTATCGCCCAACCATACAATGTTCGGAAACCCTGTAGAATGAATCAGCTGGCCAAGTACGTCTCCACGCTCGGTTGCCTGCGAGTAACGTTCCTTGACGGTTTTTTCCAGCTCTTTAAACTCTCCCATGTACGCAAGCGACCAACAATAATCCAATGAACAAAACGCTGCCTCCCAAGTTGCTCCCTCGCACTTGGTAGTGAAAATGTCACGCGCCTCCTTTAACGCATCCTTGGCCGCGAGCCAGTCGCCGTAGAGGTAAGCGCAATTACCCTCCACGAACCTTGTCGCACCGATCATATATGGGTCGGAAGTATTACCCATGACGTACTTGCCTCTTTCAATCCAAAGAGCACTTGTCTTTTTAGAGGCACCGGAAGCCGCCATAATGTTCGCTTCCCCCAAAAGCGCCAGTGCTTTTGACTCCAGTGTTCCTTTTGAGACTGCTAGCGACTGGTGGCGACTGGCAAAAAATAGAAACAGCGCATGATTGAAAAGCGCAAAACTCAAGGTTGTATTGAAGCAAACCTGTATGGCTCGCTCCAACTCAACAGAAACCTCCTTTGGCGCCGGTTTTGTGAACCGCAACTGTGGCTTGCTCAGTTTCATCCACGCTCTCCTGCTCAAAGCAGAGAGGATCGTCTTTTGCTGGCTTTTGGGAAATGAAAGCCCCATGGCTGCCAACGCCGGTCTAAGTAGAGCAACTCCTTTGTCCACGTGGCCGCTCTTGAGAAATAACGTAGCTGCTCTATGCAGCATATCCACGCGCCTGTCAGACTCCTCAGCAAGCTCGGCGGCTTGCTGGTAGACCTCTGCGGCTTCGGCAGAGCGGCCGATGTTGACTAGGGACTCGGCGAGTTTGGCTAGAAGAGGAGCGGTTGGCGTTTCGGCAAGCGAGTTGGCCTCGCGGTACAGGCGAACCGCGCGATCGAAGGCGAGAGTCTCGGCGGCTTGGTCACCAGCGAGCTCCGCATAAGTGAGCGCCTTGCCCTTGTCCCCTGCTCCACACCAGTGTGTGTAAAGCGCATCGCAATCCTTTTGGTCGTCGCCCTCAAATGCTAGTGCAAGACGGCGGTGCTGCGCGGGCCGGTTCTCAATATCAAACAGCAGCGCGGCATCTTGGACCCGCCCATGATAGGCCTCGACCGCGTCCTCCTGCCGGGTGCCCTCAACTCGCACGAGCTTGTCGCCTCGCAAAAGCTCAACCTGGTCAAGGAGCTGCTCCATGGTGAGTTCGGCAGCCCTAGCTAACGTCTTCTTCGAAATAGGTCGGCCGGCAACTGCCACAAGAGAAAGTAGCTCCCTCGACGCATCAGGCAAGTCCACAATGCTAGCGCAGAGCGCCTCTTCAAGTTTAAGCGGCCCCTGTCCCGACTCTCCCGAAGCTGCATGACGCGCCAAGGCCTCGATAAACAGCGGATGACCACTCGCCTCACTTGCAATCGCTCCCGCGGAGGCTCCTAACGCATTGCCACCAAGCAAACGTTTAGCCAACTCCAAGGCGTCGTATTCAGGCAACGGATCAATGTGTTGCTGGCGTAGGCGACCCGATTTGGTAAGTGATGCCGCCAAATCGTTTACGTTGCTCTGATCAGCACCAGCGCGGATCGTCGCCAATAACATCAGTGGCGGCGCATCAGCGCGACCCAGTACACGCTCGATCAAGGCAAAACTATCAGCATCTGCCCACTGCAAGTCATCCACTATCAACAGCACCGGGTGCCGTGCAGCAAGTCGAGACAGTAACTCCGCCAGCGCATCGAAAACCCGGGTACGAACCTCTTGCGGGTGAAGAGCCTCATCGGAAACCGCCGGCGCCTGACCAAGGGCCGTCACCCTAGCAAGAACGGGAAACGCTTTTAACAGGAGCGATGCATCCCTCGGAACCAGTGCCGCTGCTTCTACCTCTGGCCGCCCCGCCATGTACTCCGAAAGCGCATCGATAATCCCATCGAACGCCTTGTACGGTACCGATTCGTTTTGATAGCAGCGACCCGCAAAAACCAAATTGCTGGCCGCCGTGGTGCTAGCGAAATGCCGAACCAGCGCACTCTTACCAACACCCGATTCACCCAGGAGGAAATAAACATTGCCCTTTTTTTCTTGGGACGCTTCTTTGTGGGCAAGATTTAGCTTTTCCAGCTCAGGACCACGACCCACGAATACCGTCTGAGTTGCAACAGGAGTCGCCCGAGCCCGGCGCCTGCTGGCCGCTCCCATATCGGCCCCTAGTCGCCGCAGCACATCGCTTCCGGAAATTCGTCGCTCTGGTTGAGCGTTTAACAGCCCCTCGCAGAGCTGACCTAGTTCTGGCGGTGTGCCCGGAACCAACGCGGCGGGCGATGGGGCTTCTGCCATTTGCTTTTGCATCAACATCTGCAAGGGCAGCCCTTCAAACGGCAACTTCTCCGTGAGCGCCTGATAGAGCAGTACGCCCACGCTATACCAATCGGCCTCCGGTCCCACAGCCCGTTCCGCCGCCTGCTCCGGTGCCATATAAGCAGGTGTACCCACGACCTGCTCACCTACAGCTTTGGTATCGGCAATTGTGACCAAACCAAAATCAAGAACAACCACACGACCGTCGTGAGTCACGAGAACATTCGAGGGCTTGATATCTCGATGTACCTTCCCTGCCCTATGTAGCTTGGAAAGCCCGCGGCAAAGTTGGGCCATGGAATCGCGTAATCTATCTACTTTAAGACCCTTATACCCGATGAGCCCACCAGCCTGTGGCGCGACAAGTCCCATCGATCCTGTCGTCATGAGCTCGTTGCCACTACCGCTCAAAGACGCGGGCTCGCGCTTCATGTTTTCATCGCCGAGCAAAGGCCAACCGGTTCCTGATGACAAACTTCCGGCACCCGACGCGGGGGATTCCATCTCGGTCCACGCAGTTCCGCTTGGCCTCACCCATTCGAGAAAGTCGACACCATCGACAATTTCCATGGTGAAGAACCAGCTGTCGCCTTCGTTGTGTAACTCGTGAAGGCGAATGAGATTGGGATGTCGAAGCTCTTGCAGAAGTCGGAACTCCGCTTTGAACCGATAGATGTTATTTCCGTCTGGACTTCGGCGCAGAGTTTTCAACGCAACGGTGCTACCGCGCTCGCGGTCGAACGCTTCGTACACAACGCCCATACCACCGCCACCAATTCGACGGACGCGCTCAAAGCGCTCCGATTTTGGAAATCTCCCCCGGCCCAACGAGCCCCTAGCGTATCAATAACTGAATGTCCTACTCATCGATTTTCGCTACTAAACGCGGCGGGAGTGGTTTGATTGCAAAGGGATATGTCGTGAGAAGGACGGCGGTGTACGGGTGGGAAGGTGCGGGAGGCTTGTGTAAGTCACCAAGTCGCGTTAGGAACGCTGCCCGGGTGAGAGAGGAGTGCAATGACTGTCGCAAATTTTCATAACGTTTTTTCCGTCGAACGTTTCGCTTTGGCTGCGTTCCTTGCTGGTTCTTTGACCGCGTTCGGCTGTGATATCGAAGCGCCAACCGAACTCGAATCGCGCGCGCAGGGAGTCCAAATTGACCTTCTTACCGCTGGTAAGACGAAGAGCGGACTCTCCGGCGAAAAGGACAACTGGACGGTCTACCAGCTAGATGTTCCCTTTGGTGCCGACGAATTGATTGTCGAAATTTACGGAGGAACCGGTGATGCTGATCTGATTCTCCGCCGTGACCAACCACCAACCCCAACCCAGTACGATTTCCACTTAGGGCGCAAAGGTAATTCCGAATTCAAAAACTTCGCCGTTCCCGGTGGAGGCACCTGGTACATCGCTCTTCTTGGCTACAAAAAGTACGAAAATGTCACGCTATGGACCGACTATCACCTTGCCGGAACTCCTGGCTACCTTCCCAGCGGCGTGACGAAATACGGTCTAGCTGGCACCAAAGACAGCTGGAAGTACTACCGAATCTACATACCGACTGGTACCTCTGAATTTCGCGTAAAGTCTAAGGACGGCTTTGGTAGCTGCAACCTTTTCGTTAACCGAGGCAGTAAACCGAACCAGTTTTTTTACGATGAGAAAAGAGCGGGTGGCGGCACGTGGAAAAACATCACCATATCGGATCCAATCCCCGGGCTTTATTTCATTGGCCTACAGGGCGGCACCGGCGGTTACTCGGACGTCGATTTGCGCCCGCAGGCGTTTTAGTTCTCAGGTAAGATTTGCCAACAAGTCCGGAAGGGCTTCGCAGGCCGTGGCACGAATCCATTGGCCTCCGCATTCGGTGGCAAGCTCGGAAAACGGGTTTGGCGCAGGGTTTACATCCATTAGATAGGCGCCGTTCCGCAGTGCTGCGTGTACCGCCAAATTCGGTAAGTTGGTTGCGCCAGACGTACCCGCAGAAATCACCACGTCGCATTTCGAAGCGAAATCCATGCTGCTTTCAAAACGAAATAACTCTTCGTCATAACACTCGTCGAACCAGAGAACATGTGGACGCATCAACGCGTCACAATTGGAGCAGCCCAGGCGCGCCTCCTCAAACACGGTCATGCCGTCGGGGATCGACACGAGTGACGTAGAGCAGCTTGCTCCACAGCGCATAAAATCAATATTGCCGTGAATTTCGTAAGTCTGTTCTCGCGGACTTCCAGCCCGCAGGTGTAACCCATCTACATTCTGCGTCATCAAACGCATCCTCATTCCGAGATCTTGACCTAGATCCCCTATCGCCAGGTGGGCTGCATTGGGATCGGCTTGCCGACAGATAGTCCGCCTATACAAGTACCAGTTCCAAACCTCCGCGGGCTTCCTTGCAAACATACGTTGAGTAGCCATTTCTTCTGGCTGATACACCTCGGAACCTACCGTCCAGTATCCTTCCTCGCCCCGAAAAGTGGGGATTCCGCTTTCACTGGAAACTCCTGCCCCGGTTAGTAACAGGAGTTTGCCGCTCTCTCTTATGCGGCGAAGCATGTCTCCTTTGTCTGCCTGTGCCATACTTCCCGAGTATGACTCGGTTGGGATGGGCATTGGGATACGGCATCCTCTTTTGTGCATGCTCGGCCTCGCCAAGTCTTCCCGCTGACAAACAATCAGAACCGATCGAAAATCCGACTGTTTCTAATCTTCCCGTCGCCCCTGGCCCCACCACAAGCTCCGTCGCCGGAACGAACTCAAGACAAAAGTCCCCCTTACCCGCTCCTTATCTGGATGGGCCCGCAAGAAAAGCCTTCCTTTCCGGGGACTTCAAAGCTGCGCGCCGCGGTTTTGCTGAGCTCAAATTAACGTCGAAAAAGGAAAAATTCCAGCGTGCTTTGATGCTGGCAGCTTCCGATTTTGAACTTGCCCGGCACGTGCAAGCCGGGAAGGGTTTCCAATTGGCAGCCAAACGCTTCCCCACCCTTTCAAACTACCTCCATCTTCGATCAGCACAGGCATTCCAGGCTGGCGGCAAGCTGAGAGCAGCAGAAAAACAAGCGAGGAAGGTCAAGAGGCGATCAACATCCGGGGATGAAGCCGCCATTCTCCTGGGCAAAATTCTCGCAGCCCAAGGCCGACTTGTCGCGGCCAGAAGGATCTTTTCTAAATACATAGACACTTCTTCCTTATTCTTAGACGAGGCGTATCTCGGACTAGGCGATGTGTTGAGTAGAAAACGCCAAATCCCAAAAGCTATCAGAGCGTATCAACAGATTCTGATCCGCTTCCCGGTATCGGAATCCGCCGACGTTGCCGGCAAAAAAATCGTCAAACTCCTGCTAAAGAAAAGTAAGAAGCAACGAGCTAAATTAACGAGACTTTCTGGTCGGCAATATTTTACTAGGGGGATGGCGCTCTTCTACGAGCACCGCAACCCTCAATCGGCAAGCGATCTAAGAAACGCAATCAAGAGTGGTGAACTGGGAAAACAGGAAATTTGTACCGCGGCATTCCACCGAGCGGAGAGTTGGTGGAAAGAGAGAAACCGGACCAAGTCCACACCGCTTTTCCTAGAAGCGATTTCGCTTTGTAAGAAAGCCAAAGACCCCAAGTTAGTCGCTCGTTCCACGTATCAAGCGGGCCGTTCTTATATGCGGCTACAAAAGTACGAAAAAGCAATCGCTCAGTTTCAGGCGCTTGAAAAGAACCACCCCAAGAGCAACTATGCCGACGATGCTAGGTTGCGTAGAGCCGAATCTCTTGCCGAGCAAGGAAAACTCGCTAGGGCAGATAGCCTCTACGCAACGATCCCAGAAACCTATCCAAACGGGGACATCCTTGATCTGGGTCTTTGGCGCGTTGCCTTCAGGGCCATTCGAGAGAAACGCCATCAAGACGCGGTTCGATGGCTGAAGAAGAGAAAGCAGTTATCCCCGCTAGATTCCCACTGGAAATTCGAAGGGCAAACAGACTATTGGCTCGGAAGATCCTATGCCGCTCTTGGAAAAAAGAATCTGGCACTTGCGGCTTATCGTGAAACCGCTGAGAAGTACCCTGTTACTTACTACGCTTTGCTAGCTCTCAACCGACTTCGAGAGTCCTCGGCCAAAACATTTGCCGAGGTAAAGGCGTCCATTGTGGAGACCGGAAGCCGACCTCCACCGATTTCCATTCCAGAGGATTTAGAATCAAACCAGTCGTTTCAGCGAGCGCTAGAATTGGCACGTTTTGGATTTGGACAACAGGTAGAACTGGAATTGAAGGCAGCCGGGCTAAAAAGCCCACCTGGTAAGTTAGCCGTTTTAGATCCGAAGAAGCAAAACCGACTCTGGGTACTTGCCAGCGTCTATGACCTCGCTGGCCGCTACGATAAGTCTCACTGGGTTACCCGGTGGCACGTCGTTGACTATAAAAGGCAGTGGCCAAGCCCGGAGAATATGCATCTTTGGCGGCTCGCATTTCCCAAAGCTTATTGGAAACTACTTAGCTATCACGCGGACCTTCACGGCCATCCCAAAGAGCTACAAATCGCGTTCGTTCGTGAAGAAAGTGCCTTTGACCCGAAGCTTGAGTCTTGGGCAAACGCTGTAGGATTGACCCAGATGATTTTCCCCACGGCTCGCGACCATGCGCGCGGCATAAAGGTCACAAGGGAAAACCTTCAAGACCCAGCAAAGAACGTCACGATTGGTTCACGTTTTCTCGCTGGTCTGCTTAAGAAGTTCGACAAACAAATCGGGCTGGCTGTACCGGGTTACAACGCTGGTGCCGCCCGAATCAAACGTTGGCGCCGAAGCATCGGCCCCGTGGCTCAAGATGAATTCGCAGAATCTATTCCCGGAGACCAAGCTCGCGGGTACGCGAAACGCGTCATAGGAAGTTACTTTGCGTATTCCTGGCTAGAGCGAAGACATATACCGAAGGTGCCGCTCACACTCCGCGACTAGTTGCTACGGTATCGCGGCTTCTATTTCGCTAAGATCTGCCTCTGTTAGGGTCAAATCGGAAGCGCCAACGGTGCCCTCAATCTGCGATGGTCGCCTAGCTCCAACAATTGCCCCGGTAATCGCGGTGTTCGCCAGTGTCCACGCGATAGCGATGGAGCCGGGATTTGTGGAATGGCGGGTAGCTACGCGGCGCAGGCAATCAACTAAATCGAGATTTGCGGTCAGTTTTGGCTCCTGAAACTCGGAACTCTCACGGCGCCAGTCACCCTCAGGCAAGTTCTTTATTCGCCCACGCGTCATCGCCCCGGTAAGAAGGCCCGATTTCATGGGTGAGTAATTGATAACGCCAATATTGTTTTCCTCACAATAGGTAAGGGTCTCGTTCTCTACCTCACGGGCTAAGAGCGAGTAAGGCGGCTGCAGACTACTCACCTGATGAATGGGTCGAATCGCTTCGAGTTGTCTAGCATCGAAATTCGATACGCCAATATGCCTGACTTTTCCGGCATCTTTCAGTTCGGCTAAACATTGCCAAGCCGCTTTGATGGCATCCATGTTCTCGGGCTCGCCCAGGAGTGCAGGCCAATGAATTTGATAAAGATC
>CAYPIX010000066.1:2567-20966 GCA_964410875.1 uncultured Kofleriaceae bacterium | reverse complement strand
GTTCTCTTACCCATCGCGGACGACAACAAGAATCCAGCTTCAAGGTCGCTAGGAAGTCTCGGAGGGCGAAGTCGAAACCAGTTCGCCGGAAGAAAACTGCAAGAAACTCGTCACAAAGCCGTACTGCGCGCTCTAAGGCCCATAGCGCCATATTGGGCCGAGCGACCTCTATTGGCTTTACCGCTGTTGAAGCCCTAAAAAACGGTTTTGTTGACAGTGACAATGTACATCACGAGCTCTGGCCGGCGTTGGCTGCTGCGATCGAGAAGCGGATGAACGAAGGCAAAGCAATCGATCTGAGTTTATTTGAAGAGGTAAGGGGCCTTCCTCACCATGCCAAGACGGCTTTGTTCTCGGGCATTGTCGGTCCGCTTCAAGAAAAAGGATTGGTTCAGAATTTTCGTGTAGGTGGGCCTCGTCGCAAGCTACCCGGGCAATCGAAAAACGTAAAATTGCAAAGGGTCAAACGTTCCAAGAATATGCGTTCGGAACTTTCAAACCACCCCCACGTTAAACAACGTGTAGAACGCGCTCTTGAAGAATTCCTACCAGGAACAGGTGGGTCCCACTTGCTAGAGGGGACCGCAGAAATTCACAGTGAAGCCCGACGGCTCATTTCAGATTGGACCGGATCCGATGCAAGCCTGCTTTTCTCGACTGGCGAGCACGCACGCATAGGTTGGGTACGTGCGGTAGCAGACAAGGGCGATATCATTCTTTACGACCAGCACACCAACCTTTCACTTATGGCCGAATTGGGGGCTGGCCGACCTATGGAACTCGGCAGTGATTCAAGTATCTGGCGCACAGATTCTTTCGCTCGAAATGATTTTCGCGGATTGACGAAGAAAGTCAGACGCCTACGGAAAGAACATCCTAACCAGAATATCTTTATTACTTTGCCTTCCATCAGCGAAGTAGACAAGTCTCTCGCGAATTTAGGGCTCTTAGGAGAGCTCTTGAAAATTCCCAACGTCTACGCTGTCGTTGATGAGTCGGGCGCTCTCGGTCAATATGGGAAAAACGGCGCTGGCCTCCTCAGTGCGATGAAAGTCGCGGTCAGCGAACGCCTTTACGCTGTTGCTTCAATGAACCAAAACCTCGGAGCGGATTCCGGTTTCCTCGTCGGCTCTGTCAATAATGTTCACTCAGCAAGTTTCCGGGCCAAGCACCACATGTACTCTGCTGCCCAGTCTCCCAGTGATGCGGCTGCGGCCATCGGAATGATCGAAGTGCTACGTGGAAGTGGCCGTCAATTGCCAGTACCCAAACTGAAATCAACTGCCATCGGTGTTTATCGTGGTCCCCAGGGTCGGGAGGTCACTTGGCGTTCCCAAGACAAAAAGGGATTAATTAGAGGAATTCGAACTGGCAACAGTTACCACTCGATGGAAACAGAGCCTACTTCTATCGCCATGGCACGATCCGCTGTACAAAAGTACGGTGCGGCTCCCAGAGGTGAGGTCGGCGTTCATTCCAAACTCAAAAAAGAAATCGCTGAATTCGTTGGTGCTGAGTCAGTTACATTGTTTGCTACCGGATTTTCGGCTAACGCAGCGACTGTTCGCTACCTAGCAGAAAAAGGTGACCGTGTGTTTTTCGACGAACAATCTCATGCAAGCCTTCAGGTCGAACTTGGGCGGGCAAAAAGCATGGGCTACAGCGCTCGGAGCTTTCTCCACAACGACGTCGGCTCTCTACGCAAGAAGTTAAAGTCATTTGTTGACAACCCTCGAAACAAGGGGAAGCGCGCTATTATAGCCGCCGAGTCCATTTACTCAATGGGAGGCGACTTGGCTCCCATTATGGAGATGGTTGCATTGTTGGAAGAATTCCCTCAGACCATGCTGGTTATTGATGACGCCCACGGTGTCGGTGTTCTAGACAAAAAAGGGCGTGGAGTTCTCCAGCATTTTGGCTTGAACAACAGTAAGTACAAAGGCCGTGTCGTTTGGACTGGAACTCTAAGTAAGACTTTTGGTTCCAAAGGTGGCGCAATTGCTGGGTCCAAGAAGTTGATCGAGTCTATTGATAGAAAACGAAAGCAGGTCGGTGATACCGATAGCGTTTCTATTGCAAACGCTGGAGCCGCCCGGGGTGCCATTGCGGTACTAAATGCTCAGGGTGAAGCTCGAGTCGCTCAGTTTCATAAGAACATCAAATACTTTAGGAAACTGGCAAAACAAGAACTCGGTGTCGAAGTCAGTCAGAAAGATCCGGGGCCTATTTTGCCGTTACCTGTCGCTTCTGCCTCGGATCTCTTCGGTCCTATCATCCCCGGTAAAGGTGCCAAAATGAAAGATTGGGTTATGGGCGGTCTTAGGGCTCTCGATCTAAGGCGCTACCGCGTATCCAACCTCCTCAAGATTCAGAAAAAGATGAATGCGAGAAAATTCTTCGTCAGCACCGCGCCGAAGGGAACGGCGCCCACCGACATCGTTCGTGTCTCGGTGTCTGCTGATATGACCTTCTCTCAAATAGAAGCGTTTGTTGCGGCCCTTAAACCCGTATTCTTGTATCAAGACAGGAAAACCAAGTAGGTCTCGCGTCTTTTCGCGGCACAGGAACGCTCTTGTTAGAGATTTAGATGAACGTTCGCGTTTTGATACTTTTTCTGGCCTCGTCGGTAATACTTCCGGGCTTAAACGCGTCTGCAGCGAGAAGAACGTCATCGCGATCGGTAGTGAAACCAAGGCGTTCCTCCCCTCCTCGCCCAACCAAAAAAGTAAAAAAGGGGTTTAGACGTCGCTGGAGTGAGAGCCCCATTAAGAACGATCGTCGTCGTGGCAAGACGGCAGTAACAGATCGGTTCCTCCGGAATTACGAGAAATTGTCCAGGGTAAAGATCTCTTCTTCGAAGTATATCGACGCACGATACAGAGTCTCTGCTTGGCGTGATCGTAGGACCAAAACGATTTTTGAAGAGCTTACCAAGAACGGTCTATCCCGAAAGATCGTCGAGGAAATCGAATTGCTTAAACCCCTCCTGAGTAGAAGCGAAGTTGGAGCGCTTCTCCAGGCTGGGCGCGTCCTCAGAGCAAACGGCGCAAAGGAACTCTACAGAAAATCCGTTGATTTGATCGCCGATTATGGCGAGTACGAATCTGCTGTTGGTGCCTTGGGGCAACTAAACGAAAAACGAGGTTTGATGCGTTTAGGTCCTCGTCCCATCCGGAATACAGACAATATTCGGCGCACTGATATTCTTGATGATCCAAATGGGATCTACACGCGTTTCACGAACCATGAATTTACCGGACGCCACTCCATTCGTTTCAGGGGGCTCGAGTTCAAAACCGGTGATTTTATTGTCACAAATGTTCGTGCTCACAATGACGGTTTTCTCACGGGGTTCATGTCAGAGTCCGCTCCTTTTACCCATTCCGGTCTCTTTGTGGTTCTAACGAGGACTGATGGGTTACGAGTTCCGGCGGTATTAGAAATGCGGGGTAAAGGAAACCGGCTGGTGCCCATTGCTGATTTTGTCGGGCCAGATGCACTGATCGCTGAAGTGTATCGTATTAAATCCTCGGAACGACAAAGCAAGCTCTTGTCATGGCGGGACAAAATCCGGGATGAGGTTGTCAAAATGCAGCGCAACGAAATCGTTGTCTATGACTTTCAGTCTCGGGAAAACAAGAGCACTCAGCCCCTGTTCGATATCAAAAAGGGGGTGAAAACCGCCGCATCGCAATGCGTGGAGCTGGTCGCTCTTATTTATCGTCGCGCTGGAGTCAATGTTCTTCCCTTACGAACGCCGATGACGCCAGGGGCTGTTGAGAACCTTGAATCCATCAATATGCCGGTAGAACCATCCGTTGCTACGCCGTTTGGCATGATCCGCACTGGGCTTTTCTCTTTTGTCGGCACCGTAGACAATCGACTGTGGAAAGAGGATATAGCCCATAAGCTGATTTTGGGTGGAGAAAGTCACCCCGGTTCTGTCATGCACCTTATGAGTCACGGCCGAATCAACCTTTGGGGTTCTTTCAAAAACAGTATTCTTGAGAGAATTGCTATTGGATTCATCCAAAGACCTGGTTACATCGGGCGGGTATTACGTTGGTTTGCGGGCTTCAAAGATGGTGAAGTGCCGCAGTCAGCGCCGCCACACGTTCTTTCTTGGTATCTCGGCGTCGGGAAGATGATGAATTCGAAAACTCTCCCGACTCTATTGAAGGAGAGCGAAGTTTTTCAGGCGGCCTTAGGGAAAGACAAAAAGCCGATTCCGCTTTTTTCTCAGTTAAAAGACGACCCAGCCATACGCAACCAGGTTAAAGAGATTGTCAAGCGCGCCGGGATCCATAAGTTTTTCCGCAGTAAGTAAGTGATTACCAACTTGGTGGATCTAACCAAGAGGTGACTTGATGGTTTGCTACCACGGCACCCAGCTCGTCTTGAATGTCGGAAGCCGTCGCAACCAATACGATGGCTACATCACGAGAATTTAATTTCGTTCTTAGAGTTTCATTTATCTCTTCTAGGGAAAACGATTCGATTTTCTCGAGGAGCCTGTCAGGGTAGTCTTGGGAGAGACCATACGACTCGAGTTGAACAGAGGAGTACATGCGTTGTCGAACGGTTTCGCGACTGAAGACGAGGCTTCCATGCAGGTACTTTTTTGCCATTTGGATCTCATCCTCGGATACTCCTTTCTCAACGAAGTCCTCGTACATCTTCAATGTGTGCTTGAGGGCTCTTACAGCAACCTCTTTGGAAGGCGCCAAATCGATTTGCAGCCAAAGGGGACCGCGTGCCTTTCCGAGAAGAGAGCCGCATCCGTAGGACCAACCGTTTTCTACCCTGATCTCTTGCATAAGTCGCGAGGAAAACATTCCGCCAAAAGCCGTCTCAGCCACAAGAATACGTGCAAAGTCATCGGTACCGTAGCGAGGGGCTGGTTGACCAAGTAATATTTGGCACTGCGTTCGTGACGGCTTGTCGATAAGCATTAACCGTCTTTGGCCGGTGGGTATTGGGGAACCGCTGGGAAGAAGAGCTGTCTGGTCAGGAATGGACAAACTGGCGATAGTACCTGTTATACGATTCGCAAATTCTTCTGCGCGGGTCACGGAAATATCGCCAGCGATCCCAATGATCGGTTGGTCCGCGGTCATTATCTTTTGGTAGTGCGTGTGGATCTCAGAGGACGTTTCGATTCGCTCGAGAGTAGCCTTGGTTCCTAGAGAGGTACGTCCATAGGGGTGCCCCTTGGCCAAAAAACCGCGAAAGTGGCGCCGGGCCAAGTCAGAGTCGTCATCCCGCATCTCGGAAATTTCAGATTGCGTTTCTGCTACTAACTTCTTGCTCTCAACGGACTCAAATAGAGGTGATGAGATTAAGCTACAAATGAGTTCTTCTATCTCGCCGATGTAGCGACTCAAACAGAGACCAGAAAGATGAGTGGCGTCGCGGGAACAGGCCAAAGATAGAGAGCCGCCCATCCTGTCGAGTTCTCGATCTATTCGGTCTCGGCTCCAATCTTTACATCCGCGACGCATGAGCTCCATGCAGTGATAGGAAAGGCCTTCATGACCGGTAGGGTCAAGCACAGTTCCCCCGCGAATTGTCACCGAGAAAGAAAAAATCGGAGTGCGCGCGCTGCTTTCAATAAAGGTCAAGGATGTACCTTGAGTGTGAGAGAACCAGCATCAACTAGGTACTTTTGACATATCCGTTGTACTTCTTGCGGCTCGATCTCTTGAAAACGACTTGCTTGGTCAAACAGTTTTCTAAAATCACCAAGAGTTGTCTCTGAATGCCCTATCGCCTCGGCGCGACCGTCAAGAGTGTCCATTTCAAGCCAGAAGTCCATCTCCATACCAGCCTTTGCGCGCTCGAGATCCGCTTCCTGGATTGGCTGGGTGGCCAATTCGGAAAGTTTTTTCTGAATTTCGACCAAGGCGTCCTCGATGTTTGCGTTTGGAAGCAAATTAACTCCAATCTGAAACAAACTAGGGCCACGAAAAGGCATAACGCTGCAATCGACGGATGATGCGATTTGTTTTTCGACGGCCAATGCTCGATAGAGCTCAGAAGATGCGCCAGCGCCAAGAAAAGACGAAATAAGCGAAAGCACTTGCCAGTCGTCGTGGGATTGGGGCGGGGCAGCAAACCCAAGTACCAACTTCGCCGCGGATACTGGCTTCCTATAGCTGTATTCTTGGTCCTCTATGGAAAAACTGGGGATTTGAGCTCTCTTTGGTACGTCGACTTTTGGGAGCTCGCCATAGTGCTCGTGGATTTTTTCTAGGAGTTTGGCTTCGTTGAAATCTCCGGCTATGACCAGCACCGCATTGTTTGCAGAGTAGTGAAGCTTGTAAAAAGACCGCGCATCCTCAAGGGAAAGCTGTTTGATGTCTTTCATCCAACCAATGGTTGGTGCGTGGTATGGGTGATTACTCGGGTACGCGAGTTTGAAAAGTTCTTCGTCCACAAAGCCATCTACATCGTCTTCGACGCGTTGGAGGCGCTCATTGGCCACGACCTCTCTTTCTGTTTCAAGTGGCTCAGTCTCAAGAACCAGATTGGCAAACCTATCAGCTTCGATTTCTATCGTCTCGTTCAACATGGAAGAGGGCGCTGAGGTTCGATAGTAGGTCCAGTCGACCCAGGTCGCCGCGTTGCTGTCTCCCCCCATGGATTCTACCCGTCGATCGAACTCGCCCGGTGCCATGTTTTCTGTTTGGTTGAACATCAAGTGCTCAAAGAGGTGTGCGATTCCAGTCTTGCCGACGTGCTCGTCGCTGGAGCCGACATGAAGCCAGGTTTGAAAAGAAACAATAGGCGCGGCGTTATCTTTCAAGCATAGAACCGTCAAGCCGTTGTCTAGAGTGTGACGCCGAATTTCAATAGCGCCATGTTTGAAACTCTCTCTTGGAGTTGGTTTCACGCTTTGAAGACCTCAATAATTCCGTCTTCGGAGAGTTTTTGCAGCCAGTCGACAGGGGAGAACGCTTCCGACGGAGCGTGCATACCTGGGCGCAGTGCGGCGGGGTGCTCAGCAATATGAATAGTCGCAGCAGCCGCGATTTGGGCGGTCGTTTCGTAAGGATCTGCGCCCAATACAGCCATCTGAGTCGCTTGATTCTTTGTAGATGCCTGGACCAATACCGCGAATTTCGATTCGTGATTGGCTACAGGCGGAAATGGCAAATCTCTACCTGACTCGGCGCTTAAAAAAGCTCCAACCGGCGAGTTCAAGAGAGCGGGTAGAGCAGGGGTGAGAGCACTTGTAGCTAGCGAAAACCACCGAGCGAAAGAGGCGTCTCCAACGAGAGCAAGATAGCCGATGACTCTTTCAGCGTCCACGTGCCGTGGGATAGTCATAACGGCTCCGGCGGGGAAGCAGGATGTCTCGCGCTGTCCGTAGGGAGACGGAAACACCGTTGTTCCTGTCAGCTGTGAAAACGTGACCGGTTCCCATCTATCTTGCTCCCATATCTCTATGGGGTGCGCCATCTGAGCCATTGCAGTCTGGCGAATTCCACGGCTTGGTCGATACTTTTCTAGGGCGTGATTGATGGTAATTGCAGGTCGGACAAGCCCCTCTGAACAAATATTTGCCGCCCAATCTGCCAGAGCTGGCGCAACTCCCATTCCCATTACTACGGGGATGCCGGCCCGTCTCACTTTCGATTCGAACCGTTCATACATATCACGCAGAAAGAACTGTTCTGCGCAGATATCGACATATGGCGTTCGGGTTGTGAGCGCTGCTTTGAAGAAAGGCTCGCCTATCTGTTGGTATGGACCAACTGCTGAAACGGCAACAGATACTCCCTCCATCGCTTTTTGCAGCGCGGCGGGAACCCCCATGTCGGCGACTACGAGTTCAACATCGCCTTTTAATTTCTCCGCTAGTTTTTCCAAACGGTGTTGGCTTCTGCCTATCAGACGCAGAGAGGCTCCTCGCTCAATGAGCGCTTTAGCTAGTAAAGAGCCGGTGAAACCGGTGCCGCCAGAAAGGAGTATCAAAATCGATCGTACTGTATGGAGAGGGACAAAGCGTGTTCAAATTTTTGGTAGTTGCCATTGGCAGTGGGAAGGGCTCGGCCCTCACGTGCACCATCGCAACGGTTAATATCAAAATTGGAGTCTACACAGTCCAACCTGTCTCTAGGGTCAAAAACACTCCTGTTTGCTCTAATTTTTGGGAACCAGGAAACATTATACCCTGCCGTCACAATCAGAGTTTCCGTCAATCGGAAACCAACGCTTAACGCGGCGCCTAGGTGTTGGCCATGGATCTGAAGAGGGGTTACCGTGGACGCATCAACAGCTCCGGTTTCGTATCGGAGTCTTCCTCCAAGTCGAATTCTTTGTTCTTCGCGACCTTCGAGGCCCACTTGAAATCGCCAGGTATCAACGAAGCCTCTGTACCTAGGATACCACTCAGGGACATCTTCAAGCGTATTGAGATCACCCCCGAATAGCCGAATATCGTATTGAGAGTGTCGAGACGAGTTGAGCCAGCGTATATCTGCTACCAAATTCAAATGGTCGGAAATAGGACCGACAACGCCAAGGGTAAGGGAAGGGGGCATATCAAAAGAAATCTCTCCTCGCCCGTTGGCAATTTGGCCCCCGTCCCGTGGCGCTTCATTGACTTGAACCCGTCCGCCAAGCGCTAGGGATTTAATTGAACCCGGTGGGCTCAAGAATGCGAGAGACAACCACCAATTACCGTAAGGGCGGTAGGACAACCCCAAACTTAGACCTAGGTTTTGAGTTGCGAACAACCCCCTCAGGCCCGGGGTACCCACGTCGAACTGGTAATCTTGTCGAGCTTCTGGGTTTTCGACGCCGCATCTTGCACCACTGCAGTCGCTAGCCGTGCCTCGGGTCGCTCCTCGGCCGGCCTCGAGGGCGGAATCGCGAGAAAAATTCAAATTTAGTTGGGTAAAGCTCACCGATAAGCCTAAACCAAACAAGAAGCGGCTGTTCGCTCGAAACGCGCCAGCCATGGAGAACAATGTCTGCCATTGTCTTCCGCCGTTGCTGTGGTAACGAAGAGCAGAGTCCTCTCCAGGAAATTCCTCCCAAAACGGGGCATGGAGAGCTACGCCGAAATAACCGCGATCGGCGACGCTTGTGTAAAACCCAACCAGACCACCAGGCGCTACAAGTGAGTCTTTGATGGTTGGTCCCGCGGCGAACTGGTCGCCTTGATCATCAAAGATCTGCTTATCTACCGAAATCTGGCTGAGTCGGAACGCTCCGCCAATGAAAAGGTGTTGGCCACGGCGAGCGAGAGCTAGAGCAGCTGGGTTTAAATAAATAGAAGTCGCATGGGGATGAGACGGGCCGGTAAATACCTCGGTGCCAGTTGAATTTTCTAGCGGTGAGCTTGCTGCCAGGCCGGGGGCGAGCAGGAATATCAGGGTGAAGGCGATCGAACGCGCCATAGAGCCAAACTAACAGATCTCCTGGGCTTCATGGTGCAGCGTATGCCTTTATTACGACAAGGTGTGACGTAACTCGATGAGCGAGACATATCGGGGTATAAATCATGAGTGCGGTGGATGAAGATGCCTTGGTTCGTATTAGTGGTCGCCTTTGCTTTGCAGGGATGCGAGAAACCTTCTCACGAGAATATAGAACGTTGGTACAAGACGGAGAAGGGGCCAAAGAAACTCGAAAAGGCTCTGAAAAACCCTGACCTTGACCCAGATCTTCGTGGGCATGCTGCTGAACAACTCATTCTGTTAGACAAGGCGAAGGAGGTGTTAAGGGTTATAGAGGGGATGGGAACAACCGAGCGCTCTTCCGTTGTTGAGGATTTGGTAGCGCGGCTTTGGGAAGTAGCCCGAATCAGCGGTGAGTTCGTAGTCCCGAGTTCTGCACAGCTGACGGCAAAGGACACGTTGTTCGCACTCCGGCCGATGGCCAACGAAAGCACACGGGGAAAAATTGACGAATACCTCGTCGAGTGGCTTGCCGGTGGTTACTACGAAAAACGAGCTGAGAGCGGAAATATAAGTGGCGCGGCAATTATTCGAGCTGTTGGTAGAGAGGCCGGCCCACGGTTAGTTACTTCGGCTAATTCTATATTGGTTAGACCAAAAGGAAAAGATGGCCGAGTAGTAGCGCTAGGTTCAAATTTACTTCTAGGTCTCGCAGTAACTGGACACCCTGATGCGGTAGGTTTCTTGATTAAACTTGTCGGAAGGGCAGACAAGCTTAAGCGAAAACGGCTAAAGGAAGCTGCCATGGGAGCGCTTTACACCGCATACGTCGAACCTAAAGGTTTTGACCCAGCGGACTCCAGAGGTCTTAAGCCCCACGTCAGTCAATTGCTAGCGATGTCTACAGATCAGAGCCTGTCGGGGCGGGTGCGAAATGATTCGATTGCTGTTTTGGAAAAAGTGGGAATGCCAGAATGCCTGGAAGCTTTCGTCGGTCTAATAAATGACGTCGGCAAGAGAGCAGGAGCTCCGCAGCAACTCCTTTACGCTGGTCTTCAGCGAGGCATTCGCTGTTCCGGCGCGGCAGGTGTGGAGCCACTCGCTAACGCACTCTCCGCCACCGGAAGCTATGAGCGTGGCTTCCTCGACAATTATTTTTGGCAGGAAACTGAAACCCTTGGAGAGGAGAAATCTGTAGGTGATGCCGCTCTTAGACTGCTCGGATCGAAGAGTTGGGTTGCTCGAGTCAGCGGCATCGAGTTGCTGGCTTTGGCCCGATCGAAGGGGACAGAAGGAGCCCACGTGAAGGCGCTCCAAAGATTGGCTAGGGATTCCGCAATACTTCCAGGGTGGTGGAAAGATCGGGAAGATCTCCCAGACGCCATGCGGAAAAAAGCGCCCACGATAGGGAGAGTTGCGGAAGAGGCCGTGAAACGACGCCGGGGGCTGGCGAGAAGCACCGAAACCACGCAATAATTCAATCCCTTCCAAGGGAATCCGGATTTCTAATGGATCAGAGCAAAAAGACCATGCGGCACTTTTATTGTCGCGACGTGCTTTGGGACACCTTCGAACAGATGGCGAATACGTTCGAGTGTTCGGTCGACTATTTGGTTAATGAGGCCATGCGTTTTTATGCGCATTCCAAGAATTACGACACCAACGCGGTACAGAGGCCTGGCGCTGGTACCGGCTTTGGTATGCAAACTCAGCAAAACGTGCAACGCCAGCAACAGCAGCAACAGCAGCTTCAACAACAAGGCCAGCAGCAGCGTCCTCCGCAACAGTTTCAGCAGCGTCCTCCGCAACAGTTTCAACAGCGTCCTCCTCCGCAACAGCAGCAGTACGCGCCACCACAGCAACCACCTTACTCGCCACCAGGAGGAGGGGCTCCCAACCCAGGCTATCAGCGCCAAGTTCAAATGGGGCAACAGCCTCCACAGCCAATGGGGCCTGGGCGAACAGCTGCTCCTCCAGGGCAATTGGGTTCTGCGCGTGCGAACCCTCAAGGGGGGTACGGTGGTGCGCCCGAAACGACTTTATACCTCTTGTACAACAACAATAGGTACCCCGTTACCAAGGACCAGTTCATCATCGGCCGAGGCTCGAAAACATCGGACCTTCCGATTAAAGACGGCAACATTTCTCGGAAACACGCTGCTGTGATTCGGAGAAACGGAACCTTCTATATAAAGGATCTCGGGTCCACAAACGGTATTGAGTACAAAGGACTTCGCATCGACAACAAACGAATCGATGAGGGGGACGTATTCATGCTGTGTGATTACGAGCTTCGATTTACCTATAGGCAGTAGCTGCACGATTTTTCGGGACTCGCGGGTTCACTCTCCTGTGTTAGCTTGAGACCGTGAAAGCGGAGCGACTGAGGAAACTTCTTCGGCAAGCCGCGAAAGACAATTTCGGCGAAATAGCGTCTTTTGAAGATTTTGCGAAAGTCCGGCGTTTGGCAAAGACAATTGTCGAAGGGCTAGAAGATGCAGAGGAATTCAGTCTGTGGGTTCGCGAGCTTGGAGACGCTGAAGCTTTAGAAGCTACCGGAAAGGCGAGACTCATTGCCCGCGGGCTTCGGCTTTGCAGACAGCTTTTTGGAAGTAGCGCCTATCCTTGCTTGCCACAACCCTCGCCTTCCAGTGGATTGCGTGCACCCACCCACTCATTGCCAGGGATTGGACCGAAGCTAGCGGCGCGCTTGGCCGAGCGCCAACTTGCGAGTGTTTATGATCTCATATGGAACCTTCCCAGGCGCTACCAAGATGTTCGCAATGTCTCGCCTTTGGGTGAGGCACTTGAGTCAGCGGTGGATGGTGAACACGTTACGCTGACCGGCGTCGTGAAGAATTCCCGATTTGCCCGTCGTGGGGCAAGGCGTTGGCTCGACGTTCGCTTCGCGGATCCGGGAAATTCATCTGAAGAGTTAACAGTTCGCTGGTTCCAAGCCTACCCAAGCTTGGCAGCAAAGTTTGAGCAAGGAACTGATTCCATTCTGTCTGGCGTCATTCGTTATCGAAACGGAAACCCAGAGATGGCAAACCCCGAAGTGCTGAGCAAAGAAGATGAAGGTGTCTTAGTTCGATATGGCGCTGTTCCCGGTGTTCCCGCAAAGACCTTAGCCAAAGCCATAAATGCGGCGGCGGCTCACGTGGAGGAGATGCCGGACCCTTTGCCAGAAAAGTTCTCGGCACAAATGGGATTACCAACTCTCGCTGAATCACTTCGCGTTTTACATGTCCCAACGCCGGAACTTGGCGACGATCAGCTTGCCGCGGTTTGCGAATTCACTAGCCCCTTTCACCGAAGACTGGCCTTTGGTGAGCTGTTCGCTCTTAGCGTGATGGTTGCGCGCCAACGCCGGTTAGCGAAAAAGGAGAAGGCTCTTCCGTGTCAAAAAGAGAATAGTGAGAAGTTTTGGTCAAACGCGCTTCCGTTTGAGTGTACAGGGGCGCAGAAACGATCCATCGAGGCGATTTCTTCTGACCTCACAAAGAGCGTACCCATGAGCCGGCTTTTGCAAGGAGACGTCGGATCGGGAAAAACTGCCGTGATCTTCGCGGCTGCTACACAAGCGGTTCAGTCCGGGGTTCAGGTAGCGATCATGGCTCCGACTGAAATTCTTGCAGAACAGCATCACCGTACGCTGAAGAACTGGTTTGCAGCATCGGAATATCGCGTGGGATATTTAAGCGGGTCGCTGCCGCGAGCGGTGAAAACGTCGACTCTTGGCTTACTAGCCGCAGGAAAAATTCAGGTTTTGGTTGGCACTCACGCGCTCTTATCCGAAGACGTCGGCTTTGAGAAACTCGGTTTAGTAGTAATAGATGAACAGCACCGCTTTGGTGTGGAGCAAAGAGGGCGGTTACGTGCCAAAGGGAGTAACGGTCATATGCCTCATTTACTGGTTACAACTGCTACGCCGATTCCCCGTTCCCTTGCGCTAACCGCATTTGGCGACCTGGATGTTTCAGTGCTGGATGAGCTTCCTCCTGGAAGAAAGCCGATCGAAACCTCGATTGCTTATGGAGATGAAGGCAGAAAGCAGGCTTTTGAAATGCTTCAGGAAACTCTCGGTCGTGGCGAGAGAGTCTATATCGTTTGCCCACTGGTCGAACCGAGCGAGGAATCCCAGACCCGCGCGGATGCAGTTAGCGTTCACCAAAAACTTGGTGACGTGCTCCCAGAAGCAAGACCCGTATTGGTTCATGGTCGGCTCTCCACGGAGGAACGCCTGGAAGCCTTCGCAAAGTTTAAAAAGGGAGAGTCAAAGGTAATGGTTGCGACAACCGTGATTGAAGTTGGCGTAGATGTGCCAGAAGCAACGCTCATGATCATCCGTGATGCTGATAGGTTTGGGTTGGCGCAACTTCACCAGTTACGAGGGCGTGTAGGGCGTGGAGAGGGGGATTCCCGTTGCGTTCTTCTCTGCCGCGGGGGTGAGACTTCGGTTGGAGGTGAGAGGCTAGATATCATGGCTTCTACCAATGACGGATTTGTCATCGCAGACAAAGACCTCCAGATTCGCGGTCCGGGCGAACTACTTGGGGCCGCTCAATCAGGGGTTCCTCGATTGCGCTTCGGTAATATTGCGATGCAGACGGAACTCTTGCTTGCCGCTAGGGAAGCTGCCCAAGAAATTCTCGTAGAAGATCCGGAACTCAAAACGTATCCGGATCTCGCAGCGACTGTTCTGCATCTCGAACGCCGTCGTGAAGTTGCCGGCACCGAAGGTGGATAGGGAACGTGTGCTTATTTTCCAACGACATCGCCGACCCACTGCAAATACTCTTTAAGTCCAGATGAGACCGGCAGCTCAATGACCTCCGGGCACTTGTATTCGTGAAGTTCTACTAAGCGCTTTTGCAAGTCTGGGGATCGTTCTTGGGTGGTCTTAATGATGGCGAGAGCTTCGGTTTCTTGGGCCACTTCTCCCTCCCATCGATATATTGAGGTCACCTTGGGGATAAGGTTCACGCAGGCCGCAAGTCGTTCCTCGACCAGAGTCGTTGCGACTTGCCCGGCTAGGTCTGTTGTTGGAAAGGTGCAAAACAAGGTGACTACGCCCGTGGCCATAGGAGCATTATAGCCAGGTTTCAGCCCGTGGTTTACCCTTGGAGCTGTTTTGGACTAGATTCGAGCCTTGCTAGTCGTACAGAAATTCGGCGGGACCTCTGTCGGTGACATCTCGCGAATTCGCGCTGCAGCTAAACGTGCACTGCAGCGACAACGTGAAGGCAACCAGGTTGCGGTCGTCGTATCGGCGATGGCCGGGGAAACGAACCGGTTACTAGGTCTTTGCCGCGAGCTTCGTGACGATTATATCGATCGGGAGGTGGATGTGATCGTTGCTACTGGCGAGCAAGTGACTGCTGGGCTTTTCGCTTTGGCCATTCGCGAAGCTGGAGGAGATGCGCGTTCGTTTTTAGGTCACCAGGTCAAAATAACCACCGATAGTGATCATGCGCGGGCGAGAATCCGTTCGATTGATGCGGGCCCGATTATGGATGCGTTTTCTGATGGACAAATCGCAGTGATCGCCGGATTTCAGGGACAGGATGAAGACGGGAATATTACGACTCTGGGCCGAGGAGGTTCTGACACATCGGCTGTCGCGATAGCAGCAGCCCTTGAGGCCGACCACTGTGAGATCTTTACCGACGTAGAGGGAGTTTTCACAACGGACCCCAATGTGGTCCCACAAGCACAAAAAATTGACCGCATATCGTATGAAGAAATGCTGGAGATGGCGTCTTTGGGCGCAAAGGTCCTTCAGCTTCGGTCTGTCGAATTTGGCGCCAACTATGGCGTTCCCATTCATGTTCGATCCACTTTTTCAGACAAAGTGGGCACATGGGTGGTCGCCGAGGAAAATCTAATGGAACAAGTTGTAGTATCAGGAGTCACTATGGTGAGGGACGAAGCGAAAATTACCGTTCGCAATGTTCCTGATAAACCTGGCATCGCCCACAGCGTATTTGCGCCTCTTTCAGAGGACGGCGTTGTTGTCGACATGATCATTCAGAATATGAGTACGGAAGGGCATACTGATATGACCTTTACGGTTCCTCGCAGCGACTGCAAAAAGGCAGTCGGTAGGATGCATGAGCTCGTGGCGTCTTTTGGTGGCAAGCCCGAGCAAGTTACCTCGGACGATACGATTGCTAAAGTCTCTGTAGTCGGGGTTGGCATGCGCTCTCATTCAGGCGTCGCAAAGAGGACGTTTGAACTTCTGGCAAAAGAAGGAATCAATATCAAAATGATTTCCACGAGTGAGATCAAGATTTCTGTGGTTCTGGACGAAAAATACGCAGAGCTCGCCATAAGAACGCTGCACGATGGCTTCGGCTTACACCTGCCTGTCGAACAACGAGCTCAGCTTTGAAAGAACACTGGGATTTAGAAGAAGGGGTTCTGCATCTAAATCACGGCTCGTTCGGAGCTTGTCCAAGAGCCGTGCTTCGTTACCAACAGTCGTTACGACAGGAATTGGAGTCGAATACCACTGGGTTTATGGTCCGGCGCCTTCCCGCTCTTCTTGCAGAAGCAAAAGAGAAACTGAGCCAATTCGTTGGGGTAGATGCCAAGGACCTGGCCTTTGTGCCAAACACAACCACTGGAGTAAATGCTGTGGTTCGGTCGCTCAGTCTTGAGCCGGGTGATGAAATCGTCGTGACAGATCATGGTTACTCTGCATGCAGTAACGCCGCTTCTTACGTCGCTGGGAAACAAGGAGCCAAAGTGGTGGTTGCGAAAATTCCTTATCCCATCGAAACCGAGCAACAGGCCTTCGAAGCTGTCACTCGAGTAGTTAGCGAGCGAACCAAGTTGGTCATCGTTGACCACATCACATCTCCAACTGCGCTTATTTTGCCAATTGCGAAGCTCGCAGAATGGCTAACGGGGAAAGGCGTCAAGCTATTGGCTGATGGTGCGCACGCGCCCGGGATGATTGCGTTGAACATCAAGGAGCTCGGGGTAGATTACTATGTTGCAAACTGCCACAAGTGGCTCTGTGCTCCGAAAGGAAGCGCCTTCCTATGGGCACACGCCGAGAACCAAGAGGAACTCTATCCCACGTCCATTAGTCTCGGATACAGTAAACAGTTGCCTGGGCAATCCAAGTTCCAAGCTCGATTCGACTGGAACGGCACTGATGACCCGACAGCTTTTCTTGCCGTTCCTGAAGCCATAAAGGTGGTTGGAGAGATGATGGAAGGAGGGTGGCCTTCGATCTACAAGCGAAATTCTAAGCTGGCTGCTTCTGCACAGAAGATTTTGATTGATTCCATGGGCGTGCAGGCTTCCTGTCCTACGAAAATGAATGGTTCGATGGTGGCTTTCCCTTGGCCCCAGGGTGGTCTGGAAAAACTCTCTGAGCATGGAATCGAAACTCCTCCAAAATTCGGGCCAGGCGGAGAGCAAGTTCTGCGTTTGTCGGCTCATTTATACAACCAAGCTCATGACTATGAACGCTTGGTTGACGTGCTCAAAAAAATCTAGCTACTCAGGCACGGGCGCTACATGAGCCGGGTCGTCTGGTGGCGTGTCCAGCATAGCCAGCAGAGGGGAGACTTCTCGCGTTACAAGTTTTGCTCTATGCCGAACGAAATCAGCTGAAAAGGGCCGGGCGAAGAGGGCAACAAGATATGCATCAAAGTAGAAAGAAGTGGCGAAAAGGTCTTCTCTGATGATAGTCGCATGACTTGTTCCAACTGCCTTATTTGCAGCAGACTCCACTTGGCGAATAACGAGTGGAAGTCTGTCTAAATGAGGTTGAGTTAAGTCGCCAGCAGTGCAAAGGGATTGATAACCAATAGCGATGGCAGCACCAACCATGCCTTGAGAGTTTTGGAAAGCATCCAGGTAAGCAGAAATCCTGGCAATAATGCGATCGCGTTCTGTTAGGTTGTCGGGGGGCTCACGAAGCAGCGGGTAAACATTATTGGGGTACCGTTTCTTGCACTCGCGCAGTGCACGCGCGGCTCTCTCGGCAGCGCCTCGCCATTCGGTTCGTCGGAGGCCTTTGAAATAGAGAATTAATCTGAAACCCTCACCGAGGGGAAAGATCGTGTTTTGGGGCTGCTCGGAATTGGCCGCTTCATCTTGTGTAGCAATTGCAAGGCCATCACCAGCATGAATCTCGAGCTTATGGGCACCAGTTTCCTCCGCGCATTGGCGGAGAATTTGTTGCAGCTCGTCGGAGAACACCTTCCGCAGGCTACCAGAGAGCCCCGACGGCGCGAGCAACAGTTCATACCGAGCAAGGCAGAACCAAGTTCGCGCTGAATTGACGTGACCTCTGCATCGTTTGTAGATACTGATAAAACGTGAGCGGTTGCGATAATTGTGGTGCCAAAGAAGGTTGCAGCCACCGCAAAAATGAAATGTTCCAAACTCTCGAGGTTGCCTTGAACCGCCTGTACCCCAGTGGAACGTGGGGAGTGCGTGACCATGCCGTGGAAATGGGCGCCGGGGTTTCAGATAGAGAAGTAGAAATGTTGGCGGACGGAATCGCCGACCGTTTGGATGCAGCGGTGGTTTTAGTTCCCGGCGAGCAAAATGAGTACTGCAGCTATATTTACGTTCTTTGCCTAGGACGAGCACCCTGCCTGGCCCAGGTTAGAGACCTCGATTTTTCCCTTCCCGATGAAATGGCTGAGACACCGGGTGTGGTATCTGAAAGATATTTGCGGGTTTGCGTTAGCCACCTCGCGCGTTTTGCTGCCGTACAAGAAGTCTCAATGTCTCTTACGTTTTCGAACGGCAGTTACCTAATTGAAGAACTTGCCCGCTCGGGCGTCTACGATGCGCCATTGCTGCCTCGTTTGCGAAAAGTAGTGACTCTTTTACAAGAGACTGATTTTTGCCATCTAGACTTCGGCGAAATTTGCGAACCGCCCCCCGGCTTTTCTCCGGGCAGCTATTCTGAGCAATTTCTAGGTGAGCCGGCGGTTGTTAACTATATGTTTTACCCGCAACC
>CAYPIX010000066.1:0-2467 GCA_964410875.1 uncultured Kofleriaceae bacterium | reverse complement strand
TGTTCAAAATTTCAGTGTTGGGCGGATACGAGAAAAAATGTGCTCTAACTTCTCATTCCCTCAAAACAAAAAGGGGGGGTATCGAAATGCAGCTGGTGTCAGTTCCCGGAAATTTTAAAAAAACGGGAGTTAAGAAAAACGAAAAAATGAGAAAAGTGGCGTTGATCCATAGGCTGAATTTCGTCTAGTGTTTTTCGCGGGGATGGGGCAAATGCAAAAACACAACGGGTTTGAGTTTTTTTGGGTCATGGGGGCGCTGTGTGTCGCCGTCACCGGTACCGCGGGGTGCGCTGAGCAAAATGCCGAGAATTTAGACGGCAAAAAGTTTGCGGATACCGCTGATGCCGAACGTCTCTCAGCTGCGCCTTGTGCAGATGGCATCCTCGATCCAGGTGAAGAGTGCGACGACAACAATTCCGTCGATGGGGACGGTTGCTCGAGTCTCTGCCAGATTGAGTCTGGGTATTTGTGCAACTCGGCCCCCAGTAATTGTTCGATAGTTCCACCAGGCTGTGCCCCAGAAGACGTTCTCATTTGGCTTGATGCGAACGACATCGATGGTGATGGCGATGAAAACAATCAGCCGACAGACGGTTCGACCATAGCGACTTGGATCGACAAATCTGGGAATGACAACCACGCGACGCCATTGGCTGGGCATGGAATGCCGACACTGCGCTCGGCCGGCTCAGAGCAAATGTTTGGCAATGATGTAGTTCGTTTCGCGAGGACCAACAACAATCTTGGAACGGTATTGGACGTCCCTCTTGATATCCGAGCGGCAACACAAGAAGACGTGACTATCAGTACGGTGTATCGTTCCAGAACTTTGGCGTCGCATCAGGGGCTTTGGGGCAACGACAACGGCTCGTGGGACCGATTTTTTATCGTCAAGCATAGTGCTTTTGGCGATGGCGTCGATGATGGTGTGGTTGGACTTGGGCCTGTTGTCGGTGGTTTTACCATCCCTGACTCGGGCAAGCTTGGTGAGATCAATGTCTCGATGATGGCTTACGACGGCGAGGTCACCGGTGGTAACAACAGTGGACCTGCCAATGCTTCTTACATTTCCTTTAACGGAGAGGTCAGGAGAACCTTTGCGGACACGACCGATGCATCGAACGCGGAGCCTACGTTACGTTTTGGTCTCGATGGCGACAACGGAGCTTACGAAGGCGACATTTCATTTATTCTGGTTTGCGGCGCTGTGCTCGACTCGTGTGAACGGGACCAGTTCCATGGCGGTATCGGTGGGGATTTTGGTCTCAGCATCTCGGGGCTTGAGGCGAATTACGACGAGTTTGGTGGAACCCACGGTGCAGGGGACGCGAACGGAATTGGCTTTTTCAATGGCGCTTGTTCGCCTCAGTTAGTTCAAGAAGAAGCCCAGGTCAGCATCATGGGAGCCTCGCTTGATGCAGGTGATGCCAAACACGGTCTTGATACGGTCAACGAAGATGAATATCTGACCTTCGACCATGACGGCGGTGCGTTGACAGAGGCCACGGGGGCAATTGGGAGCACGGGATACTTGGCTCGCCTCACGCGAACGTGGCGGGCCGATCAAGACGACAATGGGACCGATTCCGATGGAGATGGCCCGAATGACATTGCTTCGATCGACGTGAGTTTTGCTCTGACTGGTATCATAGACACAGCGACAACGGCGCCTGGAAACTATGCCCTTCTGATCGATGAAGACGCAGACGGCGATTTTTCTAACGCAAGGGTTCATGTTGTCGGCCGGGCACTCGATTCAAGCACTCATGTCGTTTCGTTTACTGGTGTTGACTTGGCTGATGGGGATGTCTTTACTCTGGCGACGGAGAGTACTCCTGATGCGTCTTGCGGAGATGGAACCCTCAACATCGGCGAGGAGTGCGACGACGGAAACAGTTTCGACGATGACGGGTGTGACTCTTTTTGCGAGCTTGAATGCGAAACGGAGACGCCACTTTTACTAGGGCTTGGTTCTATTGATGACGACGCAGCAGGTCTCTACAACCTGTCCGACATTGATACAACGACAAAAACTTTCGTCGATGTGAACGGAGCTGGCCGCATGGATATGCGGGTGACAACGACCCAAAACTATCGGACCCAAGGAATTCAGGGGTCGTTGACCGACTTTGCCTCTACGATTACCGTTGAGTTCTTCGAAACGGGAACGGAAATTCCGATGGCGGTTTCATCTTTCGAATTTGATATTGCTGATCTTGATGCTGTCGGAGTTAACGAATTCATCGGACCAATTACCGTTACTACGCCGAATGGAAATTCGTTTGCTCACGACATCACGATGGATTCGACCTTTGGCACGGGTACGCAATACGCAAACTTAGACCCAAGCAATGGCGTCGATCCGGACAGTATTGAGGCGACTGGTACGCTGAGTTGTGATAACGGTTCCCGAGATCCTAGATGTCAGGTTCTCGTTCGAATCCCTTATGCGGTCACAAAGGTAATC
>CAYPIX010000065.1:0-21044 GCA_964410875.1 uncultured Kofleriaceae bacterium | reverse complement strand
GTAGAAAGCGTAGGCTCTCTTAAACTTCTTTCCGAATCGATTCCGGGTCGAGCTGCAAAACTGGAATACCTGGTTCTGGCCCTCGAACCAGCCCGCACTTCGTAAACAAGAAAGGTTTTTTGTCTGCGGGCAACTCAGAAACTGCGGCGGCGACCACTTGCTCCGAACGGCCAAAGCCATAGACCGCAGCAGTGTCAATCCAGTTTATTCCCAGCTCGATGCCGCGCCGGATCGCCGCAATGGACTCGCTATCATCTTGTGGTCCCCAACCGAATTTCCAGTCTTTTCCGCCGATTGCCCAGGCGCCAAATCCAACCCGGGATATGTCCATGTCGGTATTACCGAGACGTTTTGTCTGCATTGGCCTTGGACCCTAGCACGACCCGTTGCGGTAACGACTCAATAGATTGAGCGATATCGGAACGCAGTTAAATTGCAGCCAAGTTGCTGGAACCCGTCTTTGAGAGTTCTGCTTTGACTATTTCTCGCAGGCGAGCGTTCGCTTTTGTCGTCACTACATTGCCGTCGCGGCCTATGACGAAGGTGGTGGGAAACTCGGAAATACCAAAGCGCTCAACGAGTTCTTGGGTTGGAGACGACCTGTCGTATCGAGTGATCCAGAAATCTTCTTTCTGATCGATAAACGCATCCAATTGGGAAGCCGCTTTGTCAGCGCTTACGGCTATCACAACCAAATCATGGTAGTTGTACTCTTCCTGCAGCGACCGAATCATTCGGTGTTTGGCTCGACAAGGCCCGCACCATGTAGCAAAGAACTCAACGATAACGACCTTCCCTCTCAGGGTGCTTGAATCGAGATACGAACCATTTGCAGTCGGACCGCTAAGGTCAACGGGGTTACCGACCAGGCGATAACGTGCGGCAAGTCGGTGCATGCGATCAACGTAATTGGAATCTTCATTTCTGCTGTCTAGAGAAAGAGCAATAGCGTAAGCAGTCTCGCCGGCAATTTGCTCGGACCAATCGGTAATACCCTCAACCAAACGCTCGAGGGCCTTTACGTCATTATCAGTAAACTTCGGTATGACTGATAGTTGGTCAACAACGTCTTCGATCACGTCTCGCCCGCGATCAGCGACCACTGGATCCATCCCCGCGAGACCTTCGGTAAAAACATCCGCACTGTCCCAAGACGCAGGCTCGACTGGAGAGCGCACATCGGTTTCAATGTCGACGGAGGTATGGTCGACATCAACTGCATTGCACGCTGCCGACATCAGCAGAGCGAAAGTGCAGAGCTTTTTGTTGAAAGACACGAAGCGTTCACAATGCGAGAGTTAGGCCAAGAACTTCTGGCTCTGACGCGCCGCGTAAACATCGGATTTCACACCCTTCAACCCTAGCGCTACCCCTAGAATTACAGTGGACTAGCTGGCAATCGGAGCTGCCACCACCCTCCATAGGAAAAATCAATTAGACGGCGAGCTCGTTACGCGTTTATCTATTAAGACATGAATCCAAAGCTACCAGACAATGTTTTCCATATGCGAGTACGCGACGAATCCATCGGGGGAGAAAACCCTTTCCGTTGGGAACGTAAGACCACCAAAGACCTCTTTGGCGGAAAACGTATCGCAATTTTCTCTCTTCCTGGCGCGTTCACACCAACGTGCTCCGCAAGTCACCTCCCTGGCTTCGAAGCAAAACACACCGAGATTACCTCCATGGGTATCGACGAAATTTACTGTGTCTCCGTCAATGACGCGTTCGTCATGTACCAATGGGGACTAAAACAGGGAGCAAAAAACGTTAAGCTGCTTCCCGACGGGAACGGCGACTTCACCCGCAAAATGGGGATGCTCGTTGATAAGGCGAATATTGGATTCGGACTGCGCTCGTGGCGCTACTCGCTGATTGCCAGAGATTGCACGGTGGAAAAGTCTTTCATTGAAGACGGCTTCCGTGATCTGGCCGATTCAGATCCTTTTGAGGTGTCTGACGCTGACACGATGTTGAAGTACCTCAGATCGCGCTAACGCTGATTTGCCGTCGCCGCGTTATTCGGCGGCGGGCTCTGGTTTCACTGCGCCAACACTCACTACGGTGCCCATCGGTAAAGCAAGCCAGACTTTTTCTCCGGGTAAGACAACAACGCGCTCACCCGCTGCCATTTCTCGGTACTTGTAAAAAACAGGGTGCTCTCCCACAGTATTGCTATTGATACTGGTTCCATTTAACGGCTCGTGGATCTCGCCCTTTTCGTTTTGGACACCGTTTGTGATGGTTATCGACCCGTCTTTTCCTTTTTGGAGAGTCAGGTGCTTTCGACTTATCGCGACTTCCATCATCGGCCCCGATATTATTTTGCCAGCCTCGTCTGCCTCGAAGACGTACGTATCACCATCGATATCAGCACTAGCTCTGCCAATAATTACAATTTCGCCTTCTCCTAGAGCTATCTCGCCATTGCGTAGCGAACGACCACTTCGGTCCCAAGCTGAAACGCGGGCCCCCGCGACCACTCGGAAAGAGAGCCCAGATTTTTCAGACGTAACAGTCCGCGATGTTTTCTCGGCTGTCCTCCGACCTTTCGAACTCCAACGCTTCCGAACCGAGGCAAGAGCGTTCTTTACTCGGTGCCGCACCCCACGTGGTTTCGGAGTTGAACGAGTATGGACAAGTTTGGCGACCTGGCCTCTTTTTGCAGGTTTTGCTACTGCAGCGGCTGGAGTTGCCAGCGCGACGGCCATAACTATGCAGAAAACAGAGAGAGTTCGGAGCATAGGTTGTTGAAATGCAACAGCAATGCCATGGAACATTGGCTATCGGCGGTCAGCTATCTGCGCGGGGCAATGGGCGTCATACGGCCGCGCTTCGCTTTGTGAGAAAGCGCGAGAGGGGGAGCGAAAATGGTGTGCAAAATAAATGCTTCTCGTGGTGATGGCTCGCCGTTGCCCACCACTGACGAAGAGGCTTCTTCCATGTCGTAGTGATCGATCCACTCAGAGGCACCGCGTATCGCGTGGCGTGCCCTAAGTAAGATTTCTTGCTCACGCTCCGGCTCTTTATTCCAAGCTAAGACCGCCCCCGCTATTACCGCACGCGGCTTATGTCCCTTTGGCGCCTTGCCACGAAGAAGCTCGTCACAACTTCGGAGTGATTCCTGATGCCGATGCGGTCCGTAGTCAACACCCGGGATTGCAGCCAGATTGTAGCCTCCGAAAGCCTGCAACGGCTCCTCTGCCAATCGCGTGCAAATCTCTTCAAGAATTTCTCGCAGAGGCTCCACTGGGATTTCAGTCGAAAATCCTGGTACTGGAAATGAAATTCCAGCGGGATACCCATGAGACGCCTCCCATTCTTCCTCTAACTCAACGGCTTCCGTGTGATGCCCCATGCGATCCAAGAGATCGCAGCAAAGCAAAACTCGTAGGTGTCGAGGCGGATGGACGACGTATTGCTTTCCGGTCTCATCAACACCAACTTGTGTTACGAGCTCCGGCTCGTCTGGTGACGCGAAGAGATGCACCATGGTGATGACGTAGGCGGGCCCCAGCATCAATGTCCCGAAAACATCACAGAAAATCTCTTCGAACCATCCCCCTACAACGCGTCGTAACTCACCAACTGTGATGTCTTCTGACAAGACACCCAGAGGAATGCGGCCGTTTTTCACATCGGGTAAGTCCAACTGAGCTCGCAGATGCGAATCGGCCCCGATGGTCGCAACCAGTACATCATGCGCGATCTCGTGAGCGACCGCTGGCCACCAAGCGATTTGCTGGAAAAATGACGGGGGTAAGAACAGGGGCGCCAAACCTGTAGTGGCGAAACCAGTCCATGTAGAGAGTGCCAACTTCCCCAACATGGCGACTGGCTCAGCGCTGCGAAGAGGAACGTTCTCGGCCCGCGCAAAATCGATTAGCGGTTGGTAACAAGCAAGAGCAAAGGCATCAGCATCACCTAAGGTTTCTCGGCCTTCCTCTTCCTGACGCTGAGAGACCATCGTCTCCATCGTGGATTGGGCGCGCTCCATCCACTGAACCTGGAAGAGGAGTTGACGAAAGCTGGAGCTACTCACGGAGTGAGTTAGCTCGATCGCTTTCTTTGCATGCCTTTCGAGCATGGGCGCTATCCGCTCACATGCGCGATCTCTTCGTATTGACTCGCGCAACGAACTCGCGCGCTCATTCACTAAGAGAAATCGCTGCTTAATCACCTCAAAGTTTGGTGCTTTGTTTTTCGGTGCCTTTCTACCCGCGTTTAGTTTCTTATTGGTCTTACTCTGGACCTGTTTAGACTTTTCTTGGGCTTCCTTGACCCCCTTGTTAACCGTCTTAAAGATCCATCGGAGCAACTTGAACAAGTTGACCAAAATCCAGACAACTATTTTGAGTAGATCGATCAAGCGCGTTTTGGTATTGGGCGTTTCGGTTTGCTATTTCCGGTGGGCGTCGCAATAGCTTGGCCAATAACCAGCGATTTAACGAGCGCGCCACTCTTCCTTGCGCTCTCGATTAGTTCGCGGACTTTCCACTTACGCGTTTTCATCGTCAGTACCGATAGACTTGCGCATCTCGGTGTCGGCCGTGATGTTGCGCATGTTGAAGTAATCCATCACGCCTAAGTTACCGGCGATTAGTGCTTTCGCCATCGCTTGCGGTACCTCAGATTCAGCAGATACCAGGTTCGCCTGCATGTCTGCGATCTTAGCTTTGTTCTCTTGCTCTACTGCTACCGCCAGTGCTCTTCGAGCCTCGGCTTTAGCTTGAGCAACCTGCTTGTCCGCTTCTGCCTGCTCGGTTTGTAGTTTGGCGCCGACGTTTTGGCCGACGTCAACATCTGCAATATCCACTGAGAGAATTTCGAAAGCCGTTCCGGCGTCGAGTCCCCTTGAAAGAACAGACTTTGAAATCATATCGGGGTTTTCTAAAACTGCCTCGTACGTGTTTGCTGAACCGATTGTCGAAACGACACCCTCACCGACTCGAGCTAAGACCGTTTGTTCTCCCGCGCCACCGACAAGGCGATCTAGATTGGTTCGAACTGTGACCCTCGCGATTGCCAGAAGCTGAATTCCGTCTTTCGCCACGGCCGATACTTTTGGTGTTTCAATAACGCGCGGATTCACCGACATCTGAACGGCTTCAAAAACATTACGGCCAGCAAGATCAATTGCGGCAGCGCGTTGAAAATCGAGATCCATGCCGGCTTTTTCCGCCGAGATCAGTGCATTGACGACCGCACCGACGCGACCTCCAGCCAGGAAATGCGATTCTAAATCGTTGATGGACACTTTCAAACCAGCCTTGATGGCCGTAATGCGAGCGCCGACCACCGTATCTGGCGGAGTCCGTCGAAGGCGCATAGCCACTAGGGTAAGAAGACTGACACCGGCCGATGCTGCCTTAGCGGCAATCCACAAACGAACCGGAACCAAATACATTAGGCCGAAGAAAGCTGCGAGTACGACGATGCCTCCGAGAAAGAGGCCGGGGTTGATTTCGTTCATCTTGCGTAGATTCTGCCTCTTTGCCTGGATCTAGGCGAGGCCCTGCAGCGCAAAACGACTACGACTTGGTTTCTTCTATAGACTCGACAAGGAGCGAGAAACCTCGGCGACCAGAAACTCGAATTCTTGCCGACGAAGCGATGAAACCTGATTCACTCATTGCGTCGTACCGTTTGCCATCGACGCTAACGGTACCGGAAGGCCGTAACTCGGTCGCAGCGGTTCCTTGCTTGCCCAGTAATTCATCAAGCTCGGAGGCAACACCATCCGTAGCTTTTCCAGTCACGGCCTTCGACAGACTAAGACCTTTTCCAAACGACGCTTCTGGCAAGCGCTGAAGGACCAAGTATCCCGCAATACCGGCGACGATAACGGATGCCAGCACAGTATTGATCGCGCGGCCCAACAAGCCCTCAGCCCACTGCACTTCCAAGGGTACCGTATCGAGATTGACGAAACTCAAGCCGAGGGCCGCAATGATCGCGAGTCCCCCTGCGATACCAGGAATGCCAAAACCCGGCACAACAATTTCGATTCCAATAAGAACCGCTCCAACCCCTATCAGGATGAGTTCCTCCAGGCCCACAAGATCGACCACAAGATGCCCAAAGAAAAAGAACCCGAGGAGCAACGCTCCGATCCCCAGAAGGACCACGCTTCCGCCAGTGTAAATACCAACCATCAGAGCCACGGTTCCCATGCTCATGAGAATTCCTGAAACAGCCGAGTTGCTGATCCAACCAGAGAATCGCTCCGCCCAATTCCAGGAAACTGTCTCTACTTTGTAGGTACGTCCGGCCTCTTTTGAATAGCCAAGTTTGGAAACAAGTTCCTCGAGTGTGCTTGCTTCAAAGGAAGCGACCCCCCACGAGAGAGCCTGCGCAGTATCGAGGGTGAGTAGCTTGCCCTTCTCGCTTAGCCCTTTAATTTCGATATCAGCGTCGACCATCGCTTCCGCCAACTTCCCGCTGCGCCCTGTTGCCTCCGCCGTCGATCGCATCTCCGTTCGCATGTAAGAAACGACCTTTTCAGCCACCGGTTGCATCTCACCGTCGCCCCCAACTTGGACCGGTGTTGCTGCTCCCATGGAGCCGCCCTTTGAGATAACTATGATATCGGTCGCCAGGGAAATAAGCGCGCCAGCAGAGATAGCTCTGGGGTGGACGAAAGCAACTGTGGTGATCTTTTTGTCACCGCTTACGCGAAGAACCGCGTCCCGAATTTTTACCGCAGCATCCACGCGCCCGCCGAATGTATTGATGTCGAGAACCAGGATATCGCCGGGCTTCACCGATTTGACCGCGCGCTCTGCAATCGCAGCCATACCGAGGGTCACTTCCTCGTGAAGCGGAACGACTACAAACCGAGCGTCCTTTGGCAGCTCTTTGGGAAACACACAGGAGGCACCGTCCGAGCAATACAATGGTCCAGCAGCCAAGTTGGCCTCAGGCAGCTTTTTTGCATTTGCAATACTCGCGGAAAAGAGAGCGAGGACCAAAATCGCGCGTTGGAACATCACGGGCAGTGTAGCAGACGTCCCGTCGCGCCCGCTCTTTTAGAACGTCTGGCCTACGATGGAGCCTGCAACCCAACTTATAGCGGCGCCCAACGCTGCGGCAGTCGCGAGTCGAAAGGTACTTCTAACAGAAGAAACATCCGTCAAACGAGAGAGCCCCCAGCCAACGGCGACCAAAGAGCCAACGCTAAGGGTTCCCGATACTGCTATCGCTGAATTGTCGGTCATACCCAGGAGAATTGGGACCATCGGGATAGAAGCACCCGCAAGGAAAGAGACGAACGAGCTTCCCGCCGCGGCACGAGGGGACGACGTGGAAGCATCTAGACCTAGCTCACGAACATACCGTTCGAGTCGTTCTGGATGTTTCGTCAAAATGCGAGCGATCTTTTTAGCCCTTTGTGGCGTGACTTCAGCTTGTTCCGCGGCACGCACAACGGCTGAACGGATCGAGCTCGGTTCCCTCTTGGCTACAGCGGTTTCAACACGAGTTTTTGCCGAGGTGATCTGCTCGTTGTCGTAGCTAACCGACGAATACTCTCCCGAGGCCATGGACGATGCGCCCGAAATCATTGCGGCAAGTCCTGCGAGCAACACTGCACCCGCGGTCATCTCACTGCCGTCGGTTTGCATGGCCGTTGTTGCTGCGACTAGACCAAACGTACTGGCCACTCCGTCCGACAGCCCCATTAACGACGCTCGAAGATTCCCAGGTTCGAGAAAAAAATCTGCGGCTCGACGAGTTCTGGAACGAGACAGTTTTGTCGTTTCTTTGACTTGTCGCGGACGTCTAATCTTTTTTTCAGTACGCACGCCTTGCTTGAAAACGCGGCGGACCAACACACCATCGGCGCGACCCGTAAGGGCAACGACTCGATTCTTTCGAACTCGTAAAACCGTTTTGCCGACTTTGACCCGCGAGCCAACCGGTAGTTTTTGAGCGGATTTCGCAATCGTACTTAGTTTGACTCGACGCCCAGCGGCAAATGCGGGGATGGGCGCGCCAATTGCGTGGCATAGCGACAGAACTAAAATTGTGCGAGAAATCATATGGTTAGCATGGAACTGAAAATGACTTTCTAAGTCAAGAGACCTTTGTTGGCAGAACATGGCTAGCAGGGGCCTAACCGTTAACTACTTGAAGACATATGTTTCTGCGAAGGCTATAGAGAAGCACTGTTTTGATCTCGCGAGTTGATAGCCACTTGGGTCTAGGTGCTCCTCTCGACCAAGCGGGCCGCTGGTTGCGAACGGTTCGGCACCTTCGCCCCGTTCAAATCTACGGCCGCATTCGCTCTCGAATTCGCAAGCCTTCAGTCTCAAACTGCCCATCACCTCCACGAAGGGAGTTGCGAAGCGAATTAGTTTCCGGCCCCCAGTTGCCTCCCTGCCAATTCGGCCCCTCTACGATTGAGTTTGCTGGCAATACCGTGTCTGTCCATTCGCCGCGGGACTGGTCTTCCGAAGCTGTCGACCACTTGACGCTCTACAACTTGCACTATTTCGACGACCTCACGCGACAGGGTTCTTCTGAGCGAGAAAGCTGGCACCGCCCTCTACTTGAAAGATGGATCCGAGAAAATCCCCCAAACTCCAAACCTGGGTGGGATCCTTACCCGACATCACTGCGCCTGGTTAATATCATCAAGTGGCTGATTGCCGGAGCTGACACATCGAAAGAGATTCTTGAAAGTCTCGCACTCCAGGCAAGGGTCCTCTCTCAGAGTGTCGAGTACCACTTAAGCGGTAACCACCTACTCGTCAACGCGAAAGCTCTTATATTTGCAGGTTGTTTCTTTTGTGGAGAAGAAGCCGAGCAATGGAAAGCGCTTGGATTTGAAATTCTATCGACAGAAATCCCTGAGCAAATATTACAAGACGGTGCGCATTACGAACGCAGCCCCATGTATCACGCGCTGGTTCTAGAAGACTTTCTCGATCTAATCGCTGTCTTGCGCAGTTTCGACCTCTCAGTTCCCAAAGTCTTGTCGCACAAAATCGAAGCCATGTTGGGATGGCTCGAAGCCATGACCCACCCCGACGGAGACATCGCGCTATTCAACGATGCGGCCATAGATATTGCGCCAAAATCGGAGCTACTATTCGACTACGCACGCCGTCTCGGATTCAATACCCCCACCGATGTACCGGTGGGCAAGAAGGCCGAAAGCGGATACGCCCGTCTAGAAGCCGGCGACGCTGTGGCTATTGCTGACTTTGCTGCCCTCGGCCCAAACCACCTTCCTGCCCACGGACACGCCGATAGCTTGTCATTCGAGTTGTCCCTGCTAGGCAAACGCGTTTTTGTTAACTCAGGTACATCTAGATACGACGTAGGTCCCGAGAGACATCGACAGCGCTCTACGTCCGCGCACAACACACTCACCATCGACAATGAGAATTCGTCGGAAGTCTGGTCAAGCTTTCGTGTAGGGCGAAGAGCGGCCGTTTCCAATGTCTCTGTTACCCCGACGACCGCGAGCGGGACACACGATGGCTACAGCCACCTCCCCGGCTCCCCGGTTCATAAACGGTCATTTGAGATTACGGAAACGGGGCTTTCTATTACCGACACGATTTCTGGTGAGGGTACGCACAAAATTGGTCTCTACTTCCACCTCTCCCCCGAGATTGCTGCCAACTTATCTGGAGCAAGTCGGGTACAGCTTGAAGGCGGCGACCTTCCTCCCATGACTCTAGACAGCTCTTACCCCGTTACTCTAGAAGCAAGCAGTTATCATCCGCGGTTTGGTTCTTCACTCAAGAACACCCGGATAGAAGGCCACATTGAAACCGCTTTGCCCGTTTCCCTAACCACAGAAATTAGGTGGGCGTAATCATGCACATTCTCTTTGTCACCGAAAACTTCCCACCCGAGACAAACGCAGCCGCGGCCCGCGTCTACGAACGCGCTTGTTACTGGGTCAAATGGGGCCACCGGGTAACGGTTCTTACGACTGCACCCAATTTTCCAGCCGGGAAACTCTACGAGGGCTATGAGAACAAGTGGTTCGATAGGAGCGAATGGGACGGTATTGAAATTCTCCGAGTAAAAACTTTCATCTCGGCAAACCGAGGCTTCGCACTACGAACCCTCGACTTCCTCTCTTTTATGACCACGGGTTTTTTCGCCGGTATCATGCAAGAACCTCCAGATGTCGTCGTGGCAACTTCTCCTCAGTTTTTCGCTGCTGTGGGTGGTTGGGCCATCGCGTCAGCGAAACGCCGTCCATTTGTTTTCGAACTTGGAGATCTTTGGCCAGCGTCCATTCGAGCAGTGGGAGCAATGAAAACCGAGATACTCCTGGACGCGGTAGAGAAGCTTGAGCTTTTCATGTACCGAAAGTCTGCTGCGGTCGTGGCGCTAACCCCCTCTTTCAAGAAAGACTTGGTGAGACGCGGCATAGAAGAAGACAAGATTGCCGTGGTTATAAATGGTGTCGACCTGCCGAGATACTCCCCTCGCCCCAAAGACAAAGAGCTAGCGGTAAAATGGGGTGTAGGTAACAAATTCGTTGTTGGCTACATTGGAACCCATGGCATGGCCCACGGTTTGGGCAACGTACTCGATGCTGCCAAGCTCTTACGCGATAGAAAAGACATCGCCATCATGCTGGTGGGAGATGGTGCGGAAAGAAACGCCCTTGAAGCGCGCGTCAAAAAAGAGGGTTTGACTAATTTGGTTATGGTCCCCAGACAAGCCAAGAAAGAAATGCCTCGGTTTTGGAGTCTCTGCGACGTGGCACTTGTCCACCTAAAAGACAACCCCGTCTTCTCAGAGGTAATTCCGTCCAAAATATTCGAAGCCATGGCCATGGGAAAGCCAATGATTCTTGCCGCCCCAAAAGGAGAAGCCACAGGGATTGTGTCTAGAACCAACTCGGGACTCTGTATCCCACCAGAGAGTCCCAAGTACCTCGCAGAAGCTATTGAAGGCCTCAAGGACGACCAAATCGGAACGGAAAGGCTCGCGAAAGCTAGTAAAGATGCAGCGCAACATCATAGCCGGGAACGCCAAGCCGAGCTCATGATTGAAGTCCTGAGCGACGCAGCAACGGAGTACACGTTTGAAAATCGCGGTCACGGGTAGTAACGGCTTCGTAGGTATCCCCCTTTGCCAGAAACTGGTTGCTGCCGGTCACGATGTCGTCGGAATCAGCCGAACCGAAAACGGCGCCCGCTATACCAGCGATCTGGTTCCTTCCGTCCAGCCATTCGCCGTCGGCGATCTTGGAGGTTCGCCACAGTGGGGCGCTTCGCTTTCTGCGTGCGATGCGGTGATTCATCTCGCCGGGCGAGCTCACGTGATGAAAGAAACCGAAAAGAACCCGAATCGAGCCTTTCAAAGTGCAAACGTCTTGGGAACAAAGAACCTTCTCGCTGCGGCTGAGCAAGCGGGGGTGAAAAGACTGGTTTTTGTGAGTACGGTGAAAGTCAACGGCGACCGGACGCCTCTTGCGAAACCGTTTTCAGAAACCGACACACCCAACCCCAAAGGTCCTTACGCCGTTTCAAAGTGGGATGCCGAGCAAGTGGTCTCCAGGAAGAAAGCAGATACAGGGCTAGAAACCGTTATTGTGCGCCCACCCCTCGTTTACGGCCCAAAGGTAAAAGGAAACCTAGAGCGTCTAATGGACTGGATTAGTCAGGGGGTCCCATTGCCTTTTGCATCCTTGACCAATAGAAGAAGCCTCGTTGGTGTTCGAAATCTCTCCGACTTCCTTACTCTTGCCGCCACACATCCAGATGCAGATGGGCAAACCTACCTAATTTCCGACGGGGTCGACCTCTCAACGGAAGAGCTTTGCACGCTCATAGGTACCGGACTAGGCCGGCCGGCAAGGCTCTTCAAAACACCAGAAACCTTGCGACGTTTAGCGCTGAAGTTTCCGCCAACGTTATCTGTGGCCGACCGAATTTTCGGTTCGCTCATGGTCGACTGCAATAAAGCAAAGTCTGAAATCGGTTGGGCTCCTCCAACCACGGTAAGGGAAGGTATTCTCGAAATGGCACGGTCGTTTCGGGGAAGACTATGACCTCCACAACATTTCTGTTTGCCGGAGTGCCCTTCCTGCTGGCCGCCTGTGGGACCTGGTTATTGGTCCATTTCGCCAACAAAGTAGGAATGATGGACACCCCTAATCATCGTTCGCTACATGAGGTGCCGACTGCCCGCACCGGCGGGTTGGCGATTTGCTTGGCCGTGTTTGCGGGGTTCGGGATGCTGCTCCTCCGAGAACACAGCTCTCCCCTTACATGGATTTTCGGTTGCTCAGCCTCGATTGCGCTGATTTCCTTTCTGGACGACAAGTTTTCGCTTTCCGCGGCGCCAAGAATGCTTGCCCACTTGCTCACTGCCGGGACGTTTCTTTGGGGGTTCGAGGTGCCAACGGAGTTGCTACTGCCCGGCGCGACCTGGCACTGGCCGCCTCTCGTTGCAACAATTTTCTCGGTACTTTTCATCGCTTGGCTAATCAATCTCTACAATTTTATGGATGGAATGGACGGGTTTTCCGGGGGAATGACCGTCGTGGGCTTTGGCACATTCGCAGTCATTGGTCTGTCAGCAGACTCCCCTCTTTTCTCGCTCGCAAGTACGGTCGTAGCCCTGTCTGGCCTAGGTTTTTTGCTTTTCAATTTCCCGCCTGCACGAATTTTCATGGGTGATGTCGGGGCTTCGACACTCGGCTTTCTAGTTGCCACTTTTGCCATTTGGGCGAATCAAGAAAGCATTTGCCCCCTATGGGTCTCTGTCCTTCTGTTCTCTCCGTTCATTGCAGACGCAACCGTCACCCTGTTCACTCGTGCGGTAAAAGGCGAGCGAATCTGGGAGGCCCATCGGAGCCATCACTATCAACGCCTGGTCCTCTCAGGTTGGAGTCACCGCCGTACCGTCCTTCTTGAATACGTTTTTATGGCGGCTGCCGCGGGATCGAGTTTCCTAGCGACAAGAACGGAATCCTACCAATGGCTTCTCGCGGTGGGCTCGGTGGCGATCTATGGCTTGTTCTTTTCCTGGGTACGATTTACCTCCGAGCAAACTTCTTAAAGTAGCTGTACTCTGCACTCTGAGGCCCGAATACATCACCACTTTTTGCCTACCAACTCATGTGCCTAGAAAGATTATTCTTAAGTAATTAATGGATGTTGAGCCCTTTTTTTTGATCCAAAAGCGCGTTACACACGGTATAATTAACGTATGGGGGGATACAAAAGGACACTAGCTCGCGCGGTGACGGCAACGGTCGTCTTTCTAACGACGACGACGGCATTTGCATTTCCCATTAACAACGACCCGGAAGCTATAGACGTTTTAGGGCAAGCAGACTACGTAACGGGTTTCGCGGATCCAAGTAGTGACCCAGTGTTCGGTGCTGCTTCGACCGCAACCAACCGGTTCTTTGTTTCCGGTGATGTTGCCTACGACACAGACGCCCGCATCCTCTATGCCGCCGACGTACACAACTACCGCGTCCTCCGTTTCGACCTCGCAGATGGTCTCACCCTCAACGAGGCAGCAATCGGTGTTTTGGGACAGACCGACTTTTTCACCGGTGGTGTTAATCCCATTGGCGCGAACACCAATAGCCAGAATCCAGCCGAAGGTTGTACGACAGAGATTAACGCATGCGGACTTCACAGAGTTGATGCGCTAGCACTCGACCAAGCAAACCAGCGCTTGTACGTAAGCGACCCAGACAACAACCGAATTCTTGTATGGGACTTGAACTCGTTTTCCGATGGCAAAGCAGCAAGCTTCGTTTTGGGCCAAGCCGACTTCACCACGAAGGACGAAGACCAGGCTTGCGGCGGTGGAAGCTTTGGAACGGTGAATGAGTGTGGAATGCACTTTCCTACTCAAATGCATTACGACCCAGCAGGAACCAGGCTCTTTGTCGCCGATTCCAATAACAATCGGGTGTTGGTATTCGAAACCGAGAACCTCGCTAACGGGATGCCTGCTACGGCAGTCCTCGGTCAACCTGATTTTACCTCCAGGGACGCTGGTATGGCATGTAACGGTGGCGCTACCGGCGTAACTGACGCATGCAGTATGAACAATCCGAACGCGGTATCATTCGATGCGGTTAAGGGCCGCCTGTTCGTCGGCGATGAGAACCACCATCGAGTCACGATTTTCAACCTGAGCTCAGGTGTCACCAACGGTATGGCGGCAAGTCTTGTTTTGGGACAACCTGATTTTACCACCAGCACGGTCAATACAAGCTGTGATGGTGCTACCAACGGTGATACCAATACAAATGCCTGCGGCCTTGGTGTATTCGGTGTCTCAACCGACTTTTACGCGGCTGATAGCAGACTGTACGTCGGAGACTCTTCCAACCACCGAGTTCTGGTTTTCGATACAGACGCTTTGACAAACGGCGTTGCAGCAACTGGCGTCATTGGTCAAGCCGACTTTTCCACTGGCTACGCCAATGACCCCTTCTTTGGCGGAGCAACCTCGCGGAGCCGAATGGTTGCTCCGTTAGGAGTCGCTTTCGACCCAGTGGGAGACAGGTTATTCGTCTCAGACGCGGGAAACCATCGAGTTTTGGTGTTCGGCAGCAACGTGGGCGGTGTTCCCATTGAGACTGGCGATGATGACGGAAATACTGTCACGACCATGGATGCTGCTGGGAATACTGTTGTCGACGTCCAGAATAATGACGGTCAATACGGAGTAATTTTCCCGCCCGGAACTCAGGCACCAGGCACAGATAGTGAAATCACCGTTGAGCCTTTCCTTTGGCCGAATCTGGACTATCCGGCCATTCAAATAAACGCAGAACTGCCCGCCGGAGCCACAAAAACGCTTACAATTCCTAATCATTCATCTGTACGAACCTGCATTGTCGACAGAGATAGTCCGTTTACCTATCTCATCGAACTCTCCGGTAATTTCACGTGCACCGTCGGCGGCCAACGTCACGATGTAGCGACTCCTGCGGTAGGGGTTTGTTCAACGGTGTCTACACCGGGCGACCCAGGAGATAACCCCAACGACCCCAGTGACCCCGCAGGCATGCACGATGTCGAAATCTGCAACAACGGCGACACCGTAACTGTGAACGGGCTAAACAACAGCTTGGTAATCACCATGGCATCTTCCGAGAATCCAAGCGCCTCGGACCTAGAAGTAGGAGGAGGGGGCTGCAATACAGGCGCTCCAGCCAACGGACTACCTCTCATGCTCTTAGGGTTGATGGCTCTTCTTAGCCGCCGTCGACCAGAAGCCCAGCGATAAGACACTTCCGTAAGCGGCCCAATCTTAGGTACGCTGCGGTTGTGAAACTAGGGCAACTTCTTCTAATCACAGTTGCTGGTCCCGATACGCCCGGAATCACCGCAGCCCTTACAGGTCTCATCGCAAAAAACGATGTTGCTTTACGTGACATTGAACAAGTCGTTGTGCAGGGACAGCTGACCCTATGTCTCCTTCTAGAATTCTCTGAGGGCAACCGGGACGAGGCTGTTCTCAAAGACCTTCTGTTCACGGCCAAGAGCATGGGGCTCGATTTGCAGTTTCGCCCTCTAAGTAGCAGCGAAACAGAATTCCACCCGGGCAAACGAGTCGTGGTTACCGCCATCGGCAATTTGGGTGCGAGCGGATTGAGTTGCATAGCGGACGCGCTTCTAGCTTCCGGCGCGAACATAGCGGCGATTCAACAGCTTTCATTTGAAAACCCCCAGTCTATTGAGATTGTCGCGGTATCGAACGCCGAGGGGCAAGCTCTCAGAAAGGCCCTCATCCAGGCAACGGAGGGGAGAGGAATCGACATTGCGGTTCAACCTGAGACATTGCTCCGCCACACCAAAAGGCTTGTGGTCATGGATATGGATTCAACTCTCATCCAGGTAGAGGTGATTGATGAATTGGCTCGAATGCACGGTGTTCTAGACCGAGTCGCTTCCATCACCAAAAGGGCCATGGAGGGCGCATTGGATTTCACTGAAAGCCTCACGGAACGAGTCGCATTACTTAAGGGGCTCGAATTCACCAAGGCTCGCGCGCTCGCAGAAAAATTACCTTTGAGCGATGGTGCCGAAGCTCTCGTTACAGCCCTCCGCAGCTTGGGGTTCAAGACTGGTGTCATTAGCGGCGGATTTGTTTTTGGGGCAGAGGCGCTTAAAGCCCGCTTGGGATTGGACTATGCCTACGCAAACCAGCTCGAAGTGAAAGATGGCATTATAACTGGCCGGGTCTTGGGCGCCGTCGTAGACGCGCAACGGAAAGCGGAGCTTCTCGAGACGATTGCCCAAGCGGAAGGCATTTCTTTGGGGCAAACCATCGCTATTGGAGACGGCGCAAACGATGTTCCAATGCTAGCTCGCGCGGGACTTGGCATTGCATTTCATGGGAAGCCTACACTCCGTGATGCAGCCGATACCTCGCTAAGTGGAGGACTTGACAGACTTCTATTCCTGCTTGGGCTTCGGTCTCGTGATATTAAATCCCTGGTGGAATAGACAGCTAGCCTCCTGCGTAGGAGTGACATGAAAGCAATCGGGATTATCGCGGTAATGGGGGTTCTCGGCTTTGGCGCATACCATAGGGTCCAGAGCGACGAAGTACTCGGGGACTTACAAGCCCTACGAGTGAAGGCTTGTGCTTGCGAGACTGCAGAGTGCGGAGAACTAGTCCTCTCTGAAGTAGCCGAGTTGTTGGAGGCAAACACCAACGTCTATGGAAACGAAGCACAGCTCAAGTCGGCATATATGGCAACGGAGATGACCATGGAATGCGTCGTAAAGACCAATCCATCAGACGATCAAATGCAACAATTTCTCGCGCGCATGTCCAAAATCAGCGAGTAGGAACACCAGCCAGATAATTTTAACTCTATACCCTAAACGCAAAGAAGCCCTTGCGAAGCAATCCTGCTTTGCAAGGGCCAACTTTTTGATTCGCGCTTACTTGGCTATGTTGAAGTCGACAACAGCCCAAAGCGTTCGGTTATCAAAACCGTCGGCTACCAGATCACCGCCTACGACGGCGGGAAGGGTGAAGACACCACCAACCGCTAGCGTCGGGCTAACGTGATACATGGCTCCGACAGAGAGTGGTACCCGAAGGCGGTCACCAAAATTTTCTAGGCTACTTGCAAGACCAGTCTGGGCTGTAAGAGCCAGCTCAGGGGTGGCCATGTAATTCAAAGTAACTGGTAAATTAAGAGCTTCTTGATTGAAGTCACGCTCGGTAATGCCGATGAAGATATTTGGCATAAAATCGATAGACATCTGTTGGTTGATCGAATGGCGAATTGCCACACCCGCCTTCAACTGAAGAAGAAGCGGGTCAAACAGGTCGCCCCGAGAGCCACCAGCGCCATGAAAAAGTCCGCCGTCGACAGCAAAGGAGGTCGCTCCGTGGCTGATCAAATAACGGCCCGCGACACCCACCGTAGTGTAGATGCTACCGCAACCAGACGTATCGCCGGTGAAACAGATACCTTCTCCGACACCTCCAAGAAAGCCTGTCGAACCAGACGAGTTATGTACCAATCCAATGGTCAACTCGTTAGATACCCCGTACCAAACATTTGGCGCTAAGGATATTGGCTCACCGATATTATCGCTTGAGAGGTTGATCTCAAGGACTCCATTGAGGGCAATATTTCCCGGAGCTACCATTAGACTGTTGTGATGAGCCGCGGCGGTGTGGTGTTCAACCTCCTCAGTACCGGCCTCCCAGTCTGCAGGCTCTACTGATGCGACGTCGCCAGTTTCATGATGGTCTGCGTGTGCAGTCACACAGAATAAAAACGGTACGGCTAGTGCAGCTAATTGTATTTGTTGTTTCATCTCTTCTCCTTTTGCGAAGTACACAGCAGCAAACCTTTCGAAAAGATGAGCTCGCTACTATAAAAACCGTACCTCGCTCGTAAGCTGGGGTGAAATTTTCTACCCGTTTACCAATGCCGCATTGCGGCAAAAACGCCGTTTTTCTTTAGTGCAAAAGACTTAAGAGTTCATCTCGAAAGCCATCGTTTGCAGCGGCCGCGAGTACTATTGAAACCAACAAGCCAATCCCTACATATAGAAGGTCTTTGCAAATCATCCGGAAAGCGCCTCTCGAACCAATCGCCGACGAGCGCCTAAATGCTATTGCCAATTCGCGACCACCGAGGAGCCCGATAAAGACCCAAGTGGTGCTCATTGGAACCGATGAGACGACTTTGAAGTAGTAGATGATTCCTGCGTAAATGAAATCGACCAACGTCGCGGCACGAACATCCACAACGCTAGATTTCTCGTCAACGACCTCTTGTATTCTTTCGCCACGCGCCCGAAAGAGCCACGCTAATCCGGCCAGAATTACAACGGCGAAGCCAGCAAACTCGATCCAGTTCATCTGCCTCGGCAGGTAAACCGCAATATTCGCCGCATCCTGCATCAGCCAGAAACTCCATAGCAAGCCACTGATAGACCATTGGGCAACTCGCCAACCGGCGTGGGGTTTGGTCTGGGAAGTCCAGCGCTCCATCAATTTGGCAACGGCCAGATAAATCAAGAAGGCGCAACCAAACGCCACTACATACCCAGACAGGCTCTTGCCTAGAACTTTGCCGACACTGCTAGCGGCGGTAGTGAAACTCGTAAGAAGAAGGAACGTAGTCGAAACCGGCATCCGAAGACGCGTGAGCACCAACAAGAAAAGGGGCGCCGCAATTTGCAAGAATGAGAACGCTTGCGGTGTCTGAGAAAACCCTTTGGTACTCAGTCGCCCGTAACTGACATCACCGCCATATTGGATAAAACTGTAGAGGGCCGTCGCGAAAAAGATGCTGCCCATGAAAAGCCAAAGCAACCACCAAGGCTGCTTTTTGTTTGATGCCAAAAAAGTACCAATGGTCTGAATGCTGTCATTGCCAATAGCGGCGTACCCGGCAAAGAGAAAACCAATCCAGCGAGCAATCGCAGCATTCTGGTAAAACATGCCCGCGGTCATAAACCCGAGACCGAGGAGTAGAAGGAAAAAGCGCTCACGGAGAGCGATCTTTTTGATTTGACGCCCGAGCCCACTCGCCGGATTCTCCACGGGAGAAAGGACGTCAATGTTGTCAAAGGTATCGACTCTTGAGGGAGGCATTTGTGTACTCCAAGGCAGCAAGTTCTGGGCCGCCAAAGACACCCCATTTTTACAGCGAGCTGTGTGTCAACTTGCCTTCGCCTTTGTGGAGCTCATGTAACAATTTCTGGAAGATCGCCCCCTCGAACCTCCGAACTATTTAACTATCCTGGTAAACAACCGGAGTTACTGAAGAGGAGTCCCCCGGGGCTGGTACGTCCCCTAACGGAAACGAATAGTGAGCCTCCTGGTGACTCGACTAGCCAAACAGGACCTAGAAGTTGTGTCTTAGAGGAGTCAAACCGCAGGCAGGCCGCCATGGTGTGATTCTTGAACTAGACACCATTATGAGAGTCCCGCCTTTCCTACTTTTGTTTTTCTTGGCGGCGTGCGCTAGCAACCAGAGTGACGCTGTTCAAGTTCAAGTTCTCGCGATCAACGATTTCCACGGAAACCTCTCGCCTCCAAGCGGTAGCGATGGGCGAATCCCCGTTGGCGACGAAGAGTTTATTGAAGCCGGTGGCGCTGAATACCTCGCCACCCACCTTCAAGCACTTCGCAAGCAACAGTCCCACTCCGTAACCGTTGCAGCGGGAGATCTAATTGGTGCTTCACCACTCCTATCTGCACTGTTTCACGACGAGCCCACAATCGAAGCTCTGTCCCAAGCCGGGATGGACATCGCCGGCGTGGGAAATCACGAATTCGATGAAGGCTTAACGGAACTATTGCGAATGCAAAACGGGGGATGCCACCCCATTGAAGGTTGCCCAACGGAACAAGAATTTAAGGGCGCTAGCTTTTCCTATCTAGCAGCCAACGTTACCTTCGAAGCCTCAGGCGAACACGTCTTGCCTCCTTACGAAATTCGATATTTTGAGGGTGTACCCGTTAGCTTTATCGGTCTCACTCTTGAGGGAACCCCGCTCGTGACATCGGGCTGGAAAGGGCTCAATTTTGCCGATGAGGCAGATACCGTTAATACACTGGTTTCTGAGCTCCAGACCCAAGGGGTCGAGGCTTTTGTCGTCCTGTTACATGAGGGTGGCAAAACGAGTGGGTCTTACAACGGATGTGAGGGCGGTGTTTCTGGTGCTCTGATAGACATAGTCGAACGTTTCGATCCCGCAGTTGATGTTGTTGTCGCTGGGCACACAAATGCTGCGCATATTTGTCCAGATATATCCGGTAAACTCGTTACCAGTGCGGCTAGCGCAGGCCGGCTTATTACGGATATCCGACTTCGAATTGATCGAAAAACAGGCGAGGTCGTTGGCAAGAGTGCTGATAACGTCATCGTCGATCGAACCGTGCCTCGTGATTCGTTCATTTCCAAAATTATCGAACGCTACAACCGTATTGCAGGTCCACTAATCAACCGTCTTGTTGGAACCGCAAATACCGACTTACCCAAAGCGCTCGATGCCAATGGTGAAAGTCCGTTAGGTGGGCTCGTTGCCGATGCATACCTAGCTGCCGTACAAAGCCCAGATGAAATGGCCGAGATAGCACTTGTTAACGTGAGTGGTGTCCGCGCTGACCTTCAAAAAGGCCCGGTTTCATATGGTGACTTATTCGCCCTTGCCCCGTTTGGAAACACCCTTGTCACCATGACTCTGACTGGCGCTGAACTCCACAACATCTTAGAGAACCAGTTCCGCGCAGATGCTTCTGGCAAAATTAATCGAGTCGCCTTGATTCACTCCGAAGGGTTCTTCTACCGGTGGGTCGAGGATGCCAACGAGGGAAACACGGTTCCTTTCGATTCTCTCTCTCTCGACGGGAAGCCCATCAACGCAAATCAGAACTACCGCGTTGTCACCAATAATTTTCTAGCAGAAGGCGGCAGCTTGTTTTCTACGTTTTTATCTGGCACCGCCCGCGTTGGTGGGGCGGTTGATCTCGATGCTATAGAGGCTTTTTTCGCCAAGCGAAGTGGAATTGAAGCTCCGCGGCCAGGTCGTGTCCAAGCGGTATTCGTT
>CAYPIX010000064.1:12728-23332 GCA_964410875.1 uncultured Kofleriaceae bacterium | reverse complement strand
GTCTTCTTTCGCTTGACGCTCGCGCTCTTTTTCCTCCGCGAGCTCGCGGACGAGTTGCATTGGGGTCGTGCCTGGCTCTACTTCGCCATCGGCAATGCGTCGGCGCGCCTCCGCAGCCCGTTCCGCTGCTTCGCGCTTGGCCTGGGCTTGCTCTTGGAATCCCTTGCTCTTGGCGCCTTTCTTAGCGCGCTCTCGCAGAAGTCGCGTTGCCAGTTCACTCTGAGGCTTTTTGCGGCGACGTTTCTTTTTGACCTCGCGCGGAACCGGCTCAGTCGAAATATCCGGCATTTGCTCTGCCAGGTCGGAACGATTATGGATAAGGACGCGACGCTCATCTTTGAATGTGATTTCACATTTATTGTCTGGCAGAAGCTCCGTTACGAAACCGACACCAAACTTTGGGTGCGAAACGACGTCGAGGGGCTCATAAGTGTCCCGGACACTATAAGGTCGGCAGGCCGCAAGTTCTTGTTCGGTAACCTGAGCCATGGCCACGTCCCAAGTCGGCTTTTTCGTCATCCGCGTTCTGCTTGGAGTGGCTTCTGCGGCTTCGGCAGGGTCACCTCTCGGGCGTCGATAAGCGTGAACGTCACCGCAAGTTGAGCACTGAACGCGGCGCACCTCGTCCTCGTACATGCTCACGATGGTGTGAGTCATATCCGCCTTGCAGCGTGATCCCGGACAGTAAGCTTCTATCTCACTGCCAACAGCATCTTGGTCGTCATCGAAAAGCGAATCCATTGCTCTAATTTTCAGTCTAGTTTAGGAAATTACGCGAAACAGCGATTGAGAATGATTCAGTGAAGTGTATCTTCAGGGAATCACTTAAATAAATATTCACTTCAAAACAGACTAAATTTGTGATTCCTCGTAGCACAGCTTGCGTTTTCTAGCAACACTCCTTACTTAGGAAGCAAGATCAGGCAGCGCTGTGGCCTGAACGATTTCACATTCATTCTTTTGCGCCGGCCCTCCTTACTATACCTGCTGATCCCAGCGGTCCTCGTCGCGACTGCGGGGTTGGCTTACTACAGTCTCCAGCTTCAAGCCCGCGAGCGCTACGTTATTCGGGACACCATGCGAGAGCTGGTAGGTGAGAAACTTCTTGGAATCGAAACTGCGATTCAGGAGTCGGAGCAACGCTTGTTCGAGGAGCTTCGCCTGGACACGCTGCAGAAAATACCGGAACGAATGGCAGGCCTACCGGTCTCCAGTGTGTTGGTACTGAGCGAAGACGGACAGATCGTTCCTGGCGGCAATCATACGAGGCTGCCGAACAGGAAAGAATTCCAAGCTCTGTTTTTTGCTCGTGTCGCCAAAGATCTAGATACCAAGACGATTCCATCGGGGGATTTTCGCCACCTGCATCGTGTGTATGAAGGATTGCCGTACCTCTTTTCCGCGAGGTCGATCAAAAACCAAGAAACTGGAAAGAAATACTACGTCGTACTCGAGTTTGACCTCCCATTCTTAGTAAGTACCGTTTTCCCCCAGTTCTTTAATGTGCAGTCCAAAACGCTCTACCAAGTCGTCGACGAGAATTCAGAGCTTGTGTACGGGGTGCCTTTCCGTGGTGTGCCCAGGGCTGATGTCGTCGAACTGCCATTCTCGGAAACACTTACGAGCTGGAGACTTCGAGCGGCTCAGAAAGACGCATCGCGAAGAGCGTCACGGCGCTCAAGACAAGCGACCGTTGATCTCATCATTATCGGAATTGCTTTGGCCGTGATCGTTTCTGGTTTGTTCGGCTTGGTTGGAATTGTTCGTCGAGAGAGAAGGTTGAATGATCTAAAGAGTGATTTCATCTCGAATGTTTCCCATGAGCTTAAAACTCCTCTGTCGATTATCAGCATGTTTGGGGAGTTACTCTCCTCGGGGCGAGTTAAGTCCGTGGAGCAAGCAAAAGAGTATGCTGGAATTGTCCAAAGGGAGAGTTCAAGGCTGACGCGCCTCATCGACAACGTTCTCGATTTTGCGAAAATGGAGCGTGGTGCCGATGTTTACGAATTCTCTGATGGGTGCTTAGTATCAGACGTTGTAAACACTGCACTGGAGGTCTCGCAAGCCCGTCTTGTGAGTTCTGGTTTGCAGGTTACCTTTGAAAAGTCGGAAGAGGAGCCCACGGTTCGTATGGATACCAATGCCATGACTCTTGCTGTGTTGAATATTGTCGACAATGCGACCAAATATGCAGCCGATGGCGGAACGTTGACGATTGACGTTGGACCTGGACAGGGCGGCGTCGTGCTCGCAATTCGGGACTTTGGTCCTGGTATTGACGCAGAGGATCAGGAGTTGGTTTTCGATAGATTCTTTCGCTCGGAGTCTGCTCGCCTTAAACCCGTGCGAGGCTCAGGTATCGGTCTTGCCTTGGTTCGGCAGATCGTTGGCGCTCACGGTGGACGGGTTGAAGTTGAAAGCGCAGAACCGGGGGCACGGTTTAGGTTGTGGATTCCTAAGAGTGGAACGTAGAATGAAGTTACGCGTGCAACTACAAAAATGGATTCGGTTTGACTGACGAAAAAAAAACGATTTTAGTGATCGAGGATGAGCCAGATATTGTTCGCGGTTTGACAGATGCCCTGACTTTTGAAGGTTTTGACGTTGTGTCTGCCAACACAGGTGCAGAGGGGTTAGAAAAAGCGGCAGAGGCAGCCCCCGACTGTGTGCTTCTGGACTTGATGTTGCCCGATGACAATGGATACCGGGTTTGCGAGGCATTGCGGGAAGCCGATCCGACTATGCCGATCATAATGCTTACAGCGAAGGCGCAGGAGGCTGACAAAGTTCGAGGTCTTGAGGTCGGAGCTGACGACTATGTGACCAAACCGTTTTCCGTTGCAGAGTTAGTGGCAAGGATAAACGCGATTTTTCGACGTCAGGCGCGGATGGCAGCAGCGGGAACCGTGTTTCGCTTGGGTCCTTGGGAAGTACGGCCAGACAAACACACCGTCGCTCGAGGCCGTACCAAGATGCGTCTTACTTTTTACGAGATGGAGATGCTCAAGCTCCTGCGCGAGCGCGCAGAACAACCGGTAAGTCGTGAAGAGCTATTGGAAAAAATTTGGGGTGTGGAGTCGAGCCCGAACAATCGTACGGTAGACAATTTTATCGTTAAGCTCCGGCGAAAGCTGGAGGAAGATCAAAGGAACCCTCGCCACATTCTCACTGTCTACGGACAGGGGTACAAGCTGGTGCCGTAGCGTCTGGACAGAAGCACTAGCCCCACAAGTAGCAACCACATACTGTTGGTCTCGCCGTTTCTTCCGTTGGAACAACCGGTTGTTACCGTTCTTTGGCATGTCTCTTCTAAGAGCGAGAAGCCAGTGTTCACTTCTATGAAATCCCAGACAATGTCGGTTTTTCCGTAAAGACCAGAGGACGCGGGGCCGCAGCTGATATCCTCCGGTAAATCTCCGGTGCCGCTTCTTGGAAGTTCTCGGGAAACGACGCCAATGAGAATCGGGCCCTCCGGACTGTCGGCCACAATTGGACCGCCTGAGTCCCCTGCGCATGTATTTCCGCCAGCCACACCAACAGCTTGGAATTCAGTTCCAGTTCGAAAATTGGGATCGATTACCCGTAGCGAACCTTCACGGAAGATTCCCGCGCCCGCTGTTCGAGAGCTCGTTTGGTTCGAACCAAAACCAAGCGCGGTGACAATGGAGCCGTTGCGCAAATCGTTAAGGGTGCATGACCCCGGGGGCGCTAGGGTAGCCGGTTGGATACTAGTGTCTCGAGCAAGTTGAACGACTGCTAGGTCAAATGGGCCGGCAGGATCAGGAGTGTTGTAAGACGGGTGAATTGTTATCCTCGAAACAGAAAGGTCCTCACCGTTCGAGGTAACCCTATCAATCGACGATCTGGTAAGAAAGTCGATATTGCTCGCGCCGGCGATGATCTTAATCTCGTCGGTCCCCGAAGGGCGGAATCCACTATTGTCCTTGGTAAAAACACAGTGGGCGGCGGTCAAGATCAGATCGGGTGCGATGACGGAGCCTGTACAAAGCTGCACGTAACGGGCGCCGTTTTCGTTTTGTTGGTCCGAGACCACGGCAACGACAAACGGCCAGGTATCTTTGGTTCCTTCGCTGCCGGCGATGATTGGTTGGCTGTAGGTTGAAAACTCTCTGGCCAAACCGGTATTTGGCAGAACTATAATTCCCGCCAAAAGAAGAAACGCGAAACGCATAGGTACTATGAGTTGCAACGGTCATGCTAACTCTAAGTACCTGTTTTGTTTGGTTCTAGCAGTCTTAAACCTGCTTGGATTCGGAGATGGCTAGCTTAACCGCCGCCGACGCAAAACAAAGGCTAAACCACCTAGCGTCAGGAGCACTAGTAAAGCGTCGTTCGCCATTTTGCTGGGCGAGACTGGTCCGATGACGCTGCAGCAACCGGACTGGCACTCGGGACCGATCTCGAATGCAACCCGCTCGGCTTGATTGGCTGCGCATGCACCTGCAATGTCATCCTGCTCGACGGTTCGCTTCTTTTCTTCACCACATGATTGGAAGTTGTACATTGTGGCCTCAGTCACTTCTGCCGAAAGTGCCGAGACTGGCGTGCAGGCTGGTATGGGGGTCCCGTTTTCATCTTCCGGGCGGGGAGGTACACCTCGCCAGCAAGTGTGATCAAGACCGAGGAAATGGCCCACTTCGTGAGTGGCCGTGTTGCCCAAGTCCGCCAAGCAGCCAGGATTCGGGTCGTCGGTTACACCCTCATCTGAGATCGTGAAATCCACTGCGTTGAATTCGATGTCCGCATCGACAATGAGGCCGTTTTGCGTACTGCATTCGTCATTCACAAAGACCAATGTCGTAATTCCCGCTGCATTTTGATCGTAGCAGTTCTTTTCACCGTTATCTAAGGGACGGCACCACTCGTCATCGCGGAAAACAACGACGTTGCGCCTATCGTCACCTACCTCGATGTCTTCCGGCGGCTCTATTTCAAATTCAATGGACGAACAGCTCTGGGTGTTTTGAAACCACTCGTCGTATACGGCATCCAGAACATCGTGCTCGGTTTTCATCGGAAGGTGAGCAGTTCCTTCTTCGTCGTACACTATAGTAAATTTTTGCGTTGCCCAATAAAGCACAGCTCCCTTTTGGTTCTCGGACTGTACAAATCCAATGGCGCCATCAGGCAATGGGCTTTGACTGACCACTCGTTTAATTTGAAAGTGCGAGGGCGTCCCATCTGCTTTTGCTGTACCTCCCAACGAAGGAGAAACTTCTAGTTGTACGTGTTCTCCTTCCTCGATGAGTGGGGGGGAATGGCTCTGCCACATACCAAGGCCTTCCGCTTTCCCGCCAATTTGGAAGACCTCCATTGTTTTTCCGTCGTCGGTTTCAATGACTGATTCGGTCACGATCGCGGTTCGGTTCTTCGTCCACCTCGCAAACGAGGTTGTGACGCGTCCTCGAACTGTTTGAACGGCCGCTGCCGCATTGCGATTCAGCTCGGACTGGCCAGAGTCTGCCTCCGAGGCCAAGGGTAGCAACCCCGATATCAGGAAGACGGCACAGGCGCAGGCTGTAGGTAAGCGGACCATTTCCCTGAATATGGCACCGTGTTACAAGCTTCGTCTATGTCAAAGGCGCCGGTTCGGGTAAGAGTGGCTCCATCGCCCACGGGCGATCCTCATGTAGGCACGGCCTACATAGCTCTTTTCAATTTCGTCTTTGCTAAGTGCCATGGAGGCCAATTCGTCCTCCGAATTGAGGACACCGACCAAGCTCGTTCCCGAGCTGACAGCGAAGTCGCAATCTTAGAAGCACTAAAGTGGGTCGGCCTCACTTGGGATGAGGGCCCAGATATAGGAGGCAAGTTCGGTCCGTATCGGCAATCGGAGCGGCAGTCGATTTATGTCGAACACGCTGCGCAATTACTAGAGCTCGGTACGGCGTATCGATGTTTTTGCACTCCCGAACGTTTAACGGAGGTCCGCGCAGCGCAACGAGCCGCAAAGAAGTCTCTTGGTTATGATGGTCACTGTCGAACTCTTACGGCTGAAGAAGTCGAAGCTAAATTGGCAGACAACATTCCGCACGTTGTAAGGCTCAAGGTTCCTCGCGAAGCGGACACCAAAGTAATCGTCCACGATGAGTTGAGGGGCGATGTCGAAATTAGTACGGAGCAGGTCGACGACCAAGTTCTCCTAAAAACTGACGGCTTTCCTACCTACCATTTAGCAAGCGTCGTCGATGACCACTTGATGGAAATTAGTCACGTCATACGAGCCGAGGAATGGATTTCGTCGACCCCGAAACACGTACTTCTTTATCAGGCCTTTGGGTGGGAGCAGCCCAAGTGGATTCACATGCCGCTCTTGCGGAATAAAGATTCATCAAAAATTTCCAAGAGGAAAAACCCGGTCTCTTTGAATTTCTACAAGGAAGTAGGAATCCTACCGGAGGCGATGGTGAATTTTCTCGGGATCATGGGCTGGTCGTTCGGCGGTGATCGAGAAAAGTTTACGGTTGATGAGATGATCGAGGTCTTCTCTTGGGACCGTATTTCTCTTGGCGGTCCTGTGTTTGATGTAGAAAAACTTCGTTGGATGAATGAGCAGTACATTCACGAACTAAGCGACGAAGAGTTGACACGGAGGCTCTTAGAGTGGCGATTGAATTCGGAATTCATCGGCAAATTGGTTCCCCACATGAAAAAACGAATCAAGCAGCTCTCGGACTTCATTCCGGGAACTGAGTATTTTTTCAGTGCTGATATCAATTACGAACCCATCGCAGACAAGCTGGCAGTACCCGACGTGCCTGGTCCAAAACTAAAAAAGATGATTCTTGAATTAGTTGAACGGTATGAAGCGCTTGTAGAATTTTCCACGCCGGAGCTCGAGCGAGTTTCGAAAGAATTCTGTGCTGAGAAAGAGTGGAAGAATAAGCATCTCTTTATGTTGCTACGGTATGGCGTAACCGGTCGAAAAGCCTCTCCGCCGCTTTTTGAAAGTATGGTTGCAATGGGGAAGGAAGTAACTCGGTATCGGCTGCGCAATGTCGCTACGTTTGTTGGGAGCCGGAAATGATACGCCTCCTAAAACGTTTATTTCTCGACAACTGGCGAAAGATAGATCAGGAAGGCTGGGAAGAGGAAAAACGAGACAAATACGATTTTCGCCCATTGCTCGTTTTGGTCACCGTTTGCGTTGCTTTGACCTTGCAGGAGTACGTAGGCCAGGGCAACACCTTCACAAAGTGGTTTCCTGATCAGATTCAGGGCGAGTACGGTTCTTTGAAGCGCTACGCATGGTGGTCTGGTTGGCGTTTTATCGGTTACGTGCTTATTCCGTGCATGGTTATCTTTTCCATGCCGGGAGAAAAGATAAGTAGCTACTATATCTCGCTAAAGGACTTCTTTAAGCACCTGCCAATCTATCTTGGGCTGTACCTGCTGATTTTGCCGGCCGTCATTATTGCTTCTAAAACGGATTCCTTTAATTTGACGTATCCGTTCTACAAATTGGCGAATCGGTCCAGTTTAGACCTATGGGTCTGGGAAGGGCTCTACTCGTTACAGTTCCTTTCTTTGGAGTTTTTCTTTCGCGGCTTTATGTTGAAGGCGCTCCGCCCGAGGTTTGGTTCGGGGGCTATCTTCGTCATGCTGGTGCCGTATTGCATGATCCACTATGGAAAACCGATGGCGGAAACGTACGGGGCTATCATTGCAGGCTTGGTGTTAGGAACACTGGCGATGCGTACAAAATCTATCTGGGGCGGCGTGCTCATCCATTTGGGCGTAGCATTGACAATGGATTTTATGTCTCTGTCCCAGTGCCCCGACTACGGCGAGACTTCTCAACCGTGCCCGTCTCACCCGTGGCGCTAGATCTACGGTTTCAGGAATATATTGTTTCCGAAGACTGGATGATCATCTGTCCACGCAAATTCCCCTAGGAACCGAAGTAGAAGCGCTTAGAGTGAAGACAGCAGTGTGGCACGCCCGTTGCAACTTTCCTTTGCATGAAGAATCTCGGCTTTGTTCTCGGTGGCGTATTTTTGCTTGCTGCGACCGGTAACGCATTCGCAGCACCAGACGATGCTCGAGAATTGCCTCAGGAAATTGTACGGGCGATCGATTCTGCGTGGGAAGCAACCGTTCGTGTCGAAGTTGATTTCGACGTATTTACGGAATCGATGGTCTCCCTTGAATGGGGCGATATCCCCGAGGATACAAGTGCCGAGAGAACGAACCGGACACTGCGTATTATCTTGAATGCGATCAAGTCAAGTCTTGCACCCTATGAAAGAGAGATTCGACAAGCGAGCCCGCTCCTAAACAGTCAACATCAACGTCGCTTCAATGATGTTGTCGAGCGGCTCGGAAAAGTGGAAGAACGCCTTAGCTGGCTTCTCGGAAGAGCGACAAAACTTGAGCCATCCAGGCTACTACATGTTTTTACTAGTCTTACTCCAGAGCGGTTGAGTCAAAAAGAGGTAACGTATTTGAAACGAGCTTATCGGAGACAGCAGATCAAGCGGGGAAGAATGCGCCGGCCCCGAACGGGTATTTCAGGGGGAATAAGTAAGGCGGTACGTGCAGTCGCCATCGTTGGCGCCATCGTCGGCTCGACGGTTATAGCCTCTGAGGAATATTTGACGCCGGCGGGTAAGCCAACAAAACTTCGAACCAGCGTTAAGTACGTTCAGGAAAAAGCAATTCCCGCTATCAAGACCAACGTCAAAAAAATGACGAATCGCTTCTCTTCGGTGAAGACCAGTGAGTCCACAAAACCCACCCAGAAAAAGAACAACCGACTTGCGGCAAAGGTTCCAGTGCAAAACGCCTCTCAGAGCCGCGCGTTCTTTTCCCGCTCGTTTAAAAAAACACAATACAAAAGCGTAAAACCAAAAAGAGCTGGCCGCAGGTAAAGCACGGGGCCACGTACTTTCATCGAGTGGAGCGTAGCGATAGGAGGAACAACTCGACCTCTGCATCGGTTGTGGCTCCGGTAGGGCCTTCCACGGCTGCCATACACGCTCTGCCGTCTAGCGTTAGAATCCGAATATCAGCCCGTTTCTCATTGGTGTTGCTTTTGAACCATCGACCGGGCGCCCCGCCTTTACGTCGTACTAGGCTCGGTAGTTTGGCAAAACCCTGTGCCAATTTCTTTGTGCTTATTTGATCAAAGCAAACGGCGGAAAAAAGAGTTTCACCCATTTGGAATTCTAGCCAATGTTGAAGCGGTGCATTGGCGGCCTCCTGCACGGTCTTTTCTACGGCGGCGGGTCTAGTGAGTACGGAAAAACCACCGCTTCTTGAAACCACATCTCGTTGCTCTTTCTCTCGAAAAGATTCTCTGTCAAAACCCGCGTAGGTGGTTTTGGGGAATGTGTCAATTCCCGGGCGCTTTTGCCGAATTTTCAAAATCAATGAACGGGTGTCTTGCAGTTCCTTGTGAAAGGACGTGCCTGGGGAACTCCAAGGTGGTTTTGCGAGAGTGGCGGCAATTAATTGCAAACCTTCGTGGTCGAACTCTGCGTACGTCTCGCGGGATAACAAAATTTCACGAGCCCTTTTCTGGTAGGGAGGAGAAGCCGCTGCGGCACTAGCAAATAATGGGCAAAAGGAAATAGCAGCGCCGTGGCGTACTTGCTTTAGCCCTTTCAATCGAGCCGCCCGTTGGGCGTTACTTCCCCCTTGTGCGTTTATGAAAGCTTCACCATCTTTAATAATCTTTTGGGTGATCAAGAACGAGTACATATTCAAAAGAAGAATCTCGTCAATGGCCCTTTTTTCTTCTAGGACAAGTATCAACGCTTTAAACGCTTGTGGCACTCGAAATGAGAGCTCGGCATTCTCTTCACTGGCGAATGTGTTCCACTTTGGATCGAGCCACGATGAGCTAGACGCAAATGCCTCGAATGCGGGTCGGGTCGATTGCTGGTTAAGTCTCGGAATCTTGGATGGTGTTTCAATCCACTCCTTTGCCGTTTGCAGCCATGCCTCACGGGTTAGCCCCGCATAGGCGTGCGTTTTTGATGCCGGAATTGACGAAGCAGGCTGTTTCCCGCCACAGGCCGTCAATACAAGCAAGGCCGCGACCGCGCACATCTTTCTCACCTGAAAAGACTCCTCCAAGTCTGTCCGCTTCGTCAACTCCTAGGTGCCCCAACCAGGTACCCCATTTGCACTATTCATGAGCCATGGAGCGAAGTAGTGAAAAACAAACTCAGACGAAAACCTTATCTTGCCAAATTGCACCCAAACCCAGCCGACTGCCTGCCAAACTGGCAATCGTCCTCATCGGCACTGTCTTGATGGGGGCTTTCTTGTTCTTCAATGCTCAGCTAAATTCCATTGGTTGTGTAAGCCCCGAAGCGAGAACGCATTTCGCTCTTGAAGAGCATCGATGGGCTTATTTGGAATGGCGGAAGAGAAATAGTAAACCTTGTCCCGATCAGTTGTCGGAACTCGGGAAGTTCTTTGATTTTGAGCCTAGTTTCGACGGTTGGGATAGACCGATTAGGGCCACCTGTGACGCGAGCCCGGGCGCTCCTTTTCCCCCACTGGTCGCTGTCTCCGCCGGACCTGACAAGGTATTCGGAACCATCGACGACATTAGTCTGAAGTAGCCCTATACC
>CAYPIX010000064.1:0-12628 GCA_964410875.1 uncultured Kofleriaceae bacterium | reverse complement strand
AAATAAAAAAGACGGCGCTCTCGCGTCGTCTTTTGATATTGAGGGATACCGCCTCGTAGATGAAGACCTTGTTCTATCCCCTACGTTTTCACGTAGGTGGGTTTCACGATAACCGATATGGGCTTCCCGACAAGCGGGCGTGCGCGCCTCGGACAGAGGCAAATCCCTGGATAGAGATTGTAGGGGAAAAGAACGTTTATCTTCTGTCTAACGGAGCAGTGTTTCGCTCACATCTAGGATAGCCATCATGAACTAAAGCGTCAAGTGCGAAGATGAAAACCAGTACGAATTTACCGCTAAAAACAGCGTGTTTTTGACTTGAAATTTGCGGAACGTGGCCAGCAAACCACAACAAAAAAATACTTGCGAATGTGGCCAATAGTGTTTTGTCAGTTGGACTTCAAGCTTGTTGCAAGAGGGTTTAACGAAAAAAATTGGTCGTCAAATCTGCGCGCCATTTCCATTCAAAGACAGCCAAGCAACCGACGAAGAGACCTTCTCCAAGCAAGAGCACCTTGCCAAACACTGTGGCGTTTTCGCGGTACAAAAAAAAGAACACAACGCATGCGACGGTCCACGACAGGTTGGCGAAAACAAGAAATTTGATACCTGTCATGGGACGATGCTTTCGCATCGCAAGTGTCAGTGAATAGCAGCCGTAGATGAGATTTGCGGCGCCAGTCACATGTAACAAGTCGCGCGGTAGACCCAAGAAAGTGCTAAGCCAGTTGCTGAGCGAAAGCACGAGGATGCCGACGGCCAAGCCAGCGAGGCTGTCAAGCCATAGGATTTTGTCGCGCAAGAACTACTTTTTAGAAGACAGCTCTTTTTCACGGGGCTGGTAGGGGATGTCTACCTCTTCTGAACGCCAGTCTTTCCCTTTGCCGCCCTGGGTGGCAATGGCGACAGATCCGCGGGCCAGCATGGACTCCTTGGTCTCGATGCCGTCTGCGCGGGTCTCCGTTGCCGTTGCGTGCATACCGGTGTCCATGCGAATGGCATCGCAGGGACAAGCTTCAACGCAAAGTCCACATGCCACACATCGGAGCTCATCAATCTCAAAGACTGCGGGGTATTTCTCCACATGCTCACTATCTGCTTCGGCGGGAATAATGGTGATGCAGTTCGCGGGGCAGACGGTGGGGCAGCACATGCACGCAACGCAACGCACGGTCCCGTCATCACGGGTCATAAGGCGATGGAGCCCTCGGTTTCGGGCCGGGTACTCTATTTTTTCCTCTGGATACTGAAGCGTTTCGATTGAGCTATTGCCTCCAACAAGCGGAACATTTCGAATCGTGTTCCGTACGAAGTGCTTGAGAGTGATGCCGAGGCCTTTGGCCAGCGCAGGAAGGTAAGACGCCTTATTCGCGTCTGGACGCTTGATCCGAACGGTTCGAACGTTGCGGTTTTTCTCAGAGACACTTACGACAGTAGTACTAGAACGAGCCATCTTGGAATCCTTTACCAGAACCCGAACCTGTGTCCTACGAGGACAATGGTAGCGGTAACGAGAAGATTAAAGAGAGAAATAGGAAGGAGAACTTTCCAACCCAAGTGCATCAACTGGTCCGGCCTAAACCTAGGTACCGTCCAGCGGATAGCAAGCTGCACGAAGCAGAACATCACGACCTTGGCGCCGAAGGTCATAATCTGAGTCGCTACCACCAAAGCATAGGGGAGTTCCAAATGGACATCTCCGAAGTGGAAGCCGTCCGCTTCCAAAAACGGGAAGTGATAACCGCCGAAGAAAACCGTTGTGAGAATGGCAGCAATAAAGACGATTTCAATGAACTCAGCTAAAAAGAACATGCCCCAACGAAGCCCGGAGTACTCAACAAAGTAGCCGATAATTTCTGGTTCACCTTCTGGAAGGTCAAATGGGCCACGCTTGGTTTCAGCGATGGCGGCCGTAAAGAAGATGAAGAAGGCCAGCGGCTGAACCACAAAACCCCAATGGAGTGGGTTAGAGGTCTGCCAATCCACCATGGCGCCTGGCTCGAGGGTGCCCATAATGAGGAACATCCCCATCAGGGAAAGCCCCATGGAAACCTCGTAAGACATCATCTGAGACGAAGCTCGCAGACCACCGAGAAGCGCCCATTTGTTGTAACTTGCCCAGCCAGCGAGGGTGGCTCCGTAGTTGGCCAGAGTTAAAATCGCGAAGTAGAAGAGGATTCCATAGGGAATCTCAAACACCTGAAGGTCAATAGTGTATTCGCCGATATGAATTTCGGGACCGAAGGGGATGATCGAGAAGGCGACGAAGACCGGCGCCAGGGCGATGATCGGGGCTAGGCTGAAAAGCCCTTTATGGGCTTTCTCTGGAACAAAGTCCTCCTTGCCAATCATCTTGATGGCGTCGGCAATAAAGTGAGGGACACCCCAGAGCTGGAGAAAATTTAGTCCGAAAGGCTTAGCGCGGTTCGGGCCCAACCGGTCCTGCATCATCGCGCTCTGTCTTCGCTCCGCCCAGGTGAGCAGAGACGCCAACGGCATGACGAGGAGTAAAATGAGTATGACCCATTTCAAGGGCGCTGAGTCAAGGACCCAAAACAGCCAGTCCATTGCGGACTTTTCACCTAAGGTGCCTGGAGCTTCTTGCATGTCGATTAGCCTCTTGAATTAGCAAAGCGGAGTTGAACGGGGCGACGGTGACGCTTCCACGGACCAGATTCGAAACCTGAAACCGCAGAAACCATTTTTTCGTGAGTGGACTGGACGCTTTCGAAGCCCAAGGCACCGGCGGCGGTTGCACTCGCTAGTTTGTCAACAGCGCGCCAGCCGGGGAGGGCCTGGCCTGGCGGCTCAAAAGCTGCGTGCATGCGCTGAGTGAGCCCGTCTCGGTTCGTGACAGTGCCGTCTACTTCTGCCCAGGACGCGACAGGGAGCGCGACGTGGGCGCGTTTGGCGAGACCCGTCTCGTGGTTGGCAAGTACGACAAGTGCATCTAGCTTGGTAAGCGCGTATTCAGCCTCGTCGGAAAGCACAACATCCTGGCCCAAAACGATGACGGCGGAGAAAGAGTGAGACCTCAACGCTTGTTCCAACGCGCTTGCGTCCTTGGCGGAGTCACCGGCGATGAGGCGTGCGCCCTTCGTATTCGGATTGACGTCGGCATCTTTGAGGATCTTATCGGCCCGGCCCGGTACCGCAGGCTTTCCACCGATAAAGGTATTTTTGACACCCCATTTGTCGGTCAGAATTTTCAGAGCAAAGTTGTCCTCGTTTGTGAGCTGAGGAGAGAACACAACCGCTACGCGCGTGGGATCCGATTTGAGCGCTGTGTCGATAAGGCCTGCAGCTTTCGCTGACGCCTTTTCCCAGCTCGAAGGCATGCCGTCGACGACAGGACCAACAAGGCGCTGATCGCGAAGCTGATGGTAGGTAAATCGACCCTCGTCACACATCCAGTACTTGTTCACGTCAAGATTGTCTCTTGGAATCAAGCGCCAGGCTCTGCTGTCCTTATGGTGGATGTCTATATTGCAACCGGTCGCGCACCCGTTGCAGACCGACGGTGTAGAGTAAAGCTCCCAGGCGCGCATGGTGAAGCGGAAGTCTTTCGAAGTCAGTGCGCCCACTGGGCAGACATCTACGGTGTTAATCGAGTAGTCGTTATCGAGTTGCTCGCCCGGAGCGGTACCAAGCTCTTCGTGGTTTCCACGGTGCGCCATGTCTAGCTGATGGCTGCCCGCGACCTCGTCGCAAACTCGAATGCAGCGAGTACACAGAATACAGCGTTCTGCATCAAGAACGATGTCAGGCCCTAGGTTGACTACTTTTGGCTTTCGTACCTTCGGGACGTCTACGCGCGATTCCGCATTGTCATGGTCGACGTAGTGCTTTTGCAGGGTGCATTCGCCCGCTTTGTCGCAGATAGGGCAATCAATAGGGTGATTGACCAGTGTGAACTCGAGCATTTGCTTTCGAGCACCAGTCGATTTGTCGTCTTTAGTATGAACCACCATGCCGTCAGTAGCGATTGCTTGGCAGGAAGGTACTGGTTTAGGTGAACCCTCAATCGTGACCAGGCATTGGCGGCACACTGCAACGACAGAGAGGCCAGGGTGATAACAGAACGCGCTTATTTCTTCCCCAAGTTTCTGAGCGGCTTCAATTACGTTTGTACCTTTGGGTACGGTTACTTCTTGTCCGTCAATGGTCAGGGTGACGGTTTCGCTCTGTTCGCTCATTTATCGCACTCCCCGCCGATCATATTGATCATTCCAAAGACGGGTACGATGTCTGATATCAGCGAACCCTTTAGCGTCGGCGTGATTGTTTGCAGGTTAACGAATGCCGGTGCTCGGCAGTAACACTTGTACGGTCGCCCACTTCCGTCAGCGACGATGAAAAAACCTAGCTCGCCGTTTCCGCCTTCAACGGCTGCGTAGGACTCTCCAGGGGGAACACGAATACCGTCCATGATGTGCTTGAAGTGCCGAATCATGCCCTCAATCGTGTTGTAGGTTTCGCGTTTCGGCGGAAGCGCGACACGCGGATCTTTCGAGATGAAATCGCCCTCTGGAATTTGCGCGAGAGCTTGGCGGCAGATCTTGATCGACTGTCGCATTTCCTCCGCGCGTACTAGGTAGCGGTCGAAGCAGTCGCCCTTGTCGCCGATGGGAACGTCAAACTCAAAACGATCATAGACGCCGTAGGGCACATCTTTGCGAAGGTCGTAATCGACTCCGCAAGCGCGGAGGCAGGGGCCGGTCATACCGTAGGCCACGGCGTCCTCGGCGGTAAAGCTGCCGACATCTTCCATTCGTTCACGGAAAATTCGGTTATTGTTCAAGAGTCCTTCGACCTCAACAATGACGCCTTCGGTATCCGATAGAATCTTTTCGAGACGCTCGTGGAAGTCTGGAGTAAGATCTTGAACGACACCTCCAATTCGGATGTATGAAACTGTCAGTCGAGCGCCGCAGAGCTCTTCGAGTAGACGATAATACCACTCGCGAGCTTTTAGGTAGTAGAGGAAGGCCGTGAAGGCACCGAGTTCCATGGCAGATGCGCCAATGCAAGTCAAATGGTCGGTGATGCGGGAAATCTCCGCTACTAAGACTCGTATGTACTCCGCTCGTTCCGGAATTTCCTTTTCGATGCCAAGGAGCTTTTCGACCGCCATGGCGTAGCCCACGTTGTTGATCATCGGGGATACGTAGTTCAGCCGGTCGGTGTAAGGAAAGATTTGCGTGTACGTGGCGTGTTCCGATTCTTTTTCGAAGCACCGGTGGAGGTAGCCGGGCTGCACGTCGGTCTTTACAACCCGCTCACCGTCGACGGTCAGAACCATGCGGATAGTCCCATGCATAGCTGGATGGGACGGCCCCATATTGACAGTCATCAGATCATTGGGAAGGTCTTCGACGTTGTCGTCTAGATCTTCAATGTTCTTCCGTCCGAGTACTAATTCTTTAAGTTCTGCCATTTGATTATCCGCCTACTTTGCGAATTGCCGCTTGCCGCTCTGCGTTGTTGAGTTCATCGTCCCAGTCACGCCGAACGAGGGGTTGCCGTTTGTCTTTGGGATAGTCTTTGCGGAGGGGGTACCCTACGAACTCGTCGTACATGTAAATACGCCGGAGGTCGGAGTGCTTCTCAAACTCGATGCCGTACATGTCGAAGGTCTCGCGCTCGAGCCAGTTCATTCCGACCCAAACACTCTCAAGGGAAGGAACCTTCGGAGACGACTCAGAAACCGGTACCTTTAACCGAATTGTTTCTTTGCTCTCCAGAGAGCGAACCTGGTAGCAAACCTCGAATCGGTTCTCTCCATCAGGATCGCGGTCTAGGTTGTCGATGCAAGTACAGAAAACCGGCATATTGAACCCATGGCTTTCTTTAAGCCAGGTAGCTATCTCGAGAAGAGAATCTGCTTTAACTGTAGCGACCGCATCGCCATAGGTTTCGCTGGTCGAAAGAACCGCATCGCCGAATTTTCCCTGGAGAAACGACAGTACATTTGAAACGCTCATTTTACGACCTGCCTACCTTCGTGCTCTTTGCGAAGTTGGCTAACGCCTTTCTTGGCGGCAATTCTGTCTTGGAGCTTGATAAGACCGTCTAGGACTTGCTCGGGCCTAGGGGGGCAACCGGGGATGTAAACGTCGACGGGAATAATCTGATCTGCTCCAGGAACAGTGCTGTAGTTTTGGTAAAAGCCGCCAGTCGAGGCGCAGACGCCAAAGGCGACCACCCATTTGGGTTCGGCCATCTGGTCGTAGACTCTCTTAAGCGCGGGTGCCTGTTTCTCCGTAATGGTCCCGACGATCATGAGCAGATCGGATTGCCTAGGGGAGAAGCGAGGGAACTCTGCTCCGAACCTGGCCAAGTCGTACTTGGGAGCGGCCACCGACATAAACTCCATGCCGCAGCAGGCGGTTACAAAGGGGTAGGTGAAAAGGGAGAACTTGCGGCCCCAGTTGGCCGCGTCCTCTAGCTTAGTGGTTACGAGTTCTAATCCCATCCGATTGCCTTCTTTCTCCACACATAGGCGAGCGCAACGAGGAGGACCACGATGAAGGTCACCATCTCCGCAAAGGGAACCATATTGATGGCGCGGTTCGCTTCTAACGACATGTCTTTAAACAGAACGGCCCATGGGTACATGAACGCCGCTTCAATGTCGAAAACCAGAAACAGAATCGCGACCTGGTAAAATTTTACCGAATAGCGACCGCGAGGGTCACCGATTGGGTCCGAGCCGCACTCGAAGGGAAGGTGTTTGATGGCTGTACTACGGCTGGGACCAATGTGGATCGCCATCGCCACAAAGAAGCCACAGAACGCTAAACCGAGAAGAGTCGCCCAGGCGGCGGGAGCGTAAATCGAGAGTTCCAAAACGCCGCAAATATAAGCACAGACCGTAGCGACAAGACCAGGAAAGCCGGCGCGGTAAAACGCCGCTCGACCAAGTCAGATCCCCAGCCGGGGCGAGAGAGCTCTTGGACCAAACTCAGCCGTGGAGAGCATTCTCGAAAGCACCTTCAAATGCCTCAAGAACCTCGGGATCAGTGTCGACGAGATAGATCGTCGCAGGGAACTCTTTTTTGTGGGCGCGAATTTCCTCGACCACAGCTCGTGCTCCCTCATCATGAGGAACACCCTCTTCGTTGAATCCCATTCCTGGGACTGCAATGACGGAGAATTTGTTTACCGCCGATGCGATCAATGCAGCCCGAACCGCCCTACGCAGATTTTCGATCGTGCAGAATTCGCCAGGGCGGTTGATCGTCGGAACGTGAATCACTTTCTTGGCCGGTAGACGACCAGCTGTGGTCACAATAGCCGCACCAATAGCCAATGGCGCGGAAGCCAGAGGCGGTTCCTCAATCCCCTCGCCGCCCTGGGTTTTTATGTGTAACCCGAGACCCTCGTCCATCGTCCCCTGCGAGTTGCTAGGGTAGACAATAGCGTCGACTGACAACTTCGTAATGTCGTCATTCGCGACGGAGACCTGCATGTTCGAACGTTTCACGCTACGTCAGCCTTTTTGGGGGATGATCCGGCTTATGCGGCGAACGCTTTTTCAAGCTCGTTCTCAACCTGGTCTTCTGTCCAGTTTCGAGCGACCGACAACTCTTTGACTATGAGGCTTTTGGCAGTATCGAGCATGCGTCGCTCGCCAAAAGAGAGCGTTTTTGTACTCTTAAGTCGGTAGAGATCCCGAAATACCTCTGCAACCTCGAACAAGGAGCCAGTTTTGATCTTTTCCATAAACCCACGATAGCGACGGTTCCAGGTCTGCTTGTCGATGTGGACGTCCTGCTCTCGGAGGATGTCGAGAACTTCCTCGACCTCTTCATTGGTGGCAACGGGACGAAGCCCGACTTGGTCGGCTTTCTCTTTTGGAACGAGAATCTGCATCTCGCTGTCGAGAACGCGCAACACGTAAAAGGAGCAAACGTTTCCGTTGATTTCCTTATTGTCGATACCGATCACCTCTGCGACGCCTTGGGCGGGGTAGACGGCTTTGTCACCAATTTCAAATTCGAGCATAGTTAACCTAATTTAATCTGCCGGTTGAACCGACGTTCGGAAGCACCGCGGCTTCGTATGAGCTGGCGGCCCCGCAAAAATAGTGTCGCGAAAAGCGAACGCAATTTTCAAAAAGCTGCCGGGAAAACACCCCAACAACAATGTGTCAGGGTGGCGCAGTCTACTCCATAGATTTAACGTCGACAAGGGGAAACGACGCGGCGACGAACTCTACTCAAAGTGGATAGACACACGTTCACTTTTCGAACTTTTTGTCGAACACCGGTTCGTAATTTGAACCAACATTACGGATTTCAAGTTGTCGACAAGATCTTTGGTAACGAACCAATTTAGTTCAACAAGTTCACTTTGGTGCGCGCTTTATGTGCAAATCTTCAACGAACCAGCTGTCGTTTTCGCGAACCACAACCAGCTTGTAGTCCACGCCCTGCTCAGACCACGAAAGTTCTGCACGGTCCTTTCCAAGGAGGGAGACCGCATCGGTTTGGTGGGTGTGAAGGCTTTCGAGCAGTGCTTGGAGTTCGCTTGAAAGGCTACTCTGGCGTTCGGGTCGCATGGTTCTCAGGGCCCCATCGATGTCTCGTTTTTTGAGGGCGCGGGCGAAGCTTCCGATCGCGCTCTCTGGGGTCGCCGCATAAAAGTCCGAGACCAGGGCCCCGTTGAGCCGCCATTTCTCGTCCTGGTTTTGTAGCCCAATCGTTTTGCCGTCTTTGTAGTGGACGGCTGCCGTTTCGTTCATTGACCGGAGTTCGATACTTTGCCTAAGCATTTTCTCTAGCGCGGTCCGCTCCGCTTTTTGTTTCTTCCACTGTGCTCGAAAAGCCTTGCGTGACACTCGTTTCTGAACGGCACTACTTAGAAGGTTATAGACTTTGTCAGGCTGGTCGTTTTGAGACGCATCTACGAGCATTTCGATGGCACGAACCGGAGGGGCAGTCGTTGGAGGCCCAGAAGCGCAAGCGCATAGGGCTGCGCATGCGAGCCATATGCTTTTTACGTTTCCCGTTGGCGACACAATTCGAATCTAACCGCTGCGGGCCGGCTGGCCAAGGGCCAGAGCTACTTTGAAGGCAGCGATTTGGCGTGGTCCAAAGCATGAGTAACCCATGCCTGCAAACCTGCCTTGGTTTTGGTTCCAGGGGGTTGAATTCGAAGGATGCCTCGCATCAGTTTTTCGCCAACCACCATTGGTGCGACGTGAGGCCTATCCGCGAATTTTTCGTGATTTTCAACTCCCAGCCTGACGACGAGGTCGTCATCAAGAACGCCGCAGGCCATGTTTCCATTCAAGATAAAACAAACCCCTCCAAACATGCGCTTCTCCTCCAGGCCAGCTCGGTTCCCGATCACATCCCGTACGCGTTCGATGAGAACCGCGTTACTCGGCACACCACGTCGCTTAAAACTCATGGTTTACCCGTCAAAAAAAATAGGGAATGCGCTTCGTCCCTCTAGATCTTCTACCGCCTCCAAAAGGGCGGGGCACAGAAGCTCGTCCGACTCTAGGCAAGTTTCAATTTCCTCAATATCGACAGGGTTTATTTCTGTACACCGAATACCGAGCGTTCCGCTGCTTTCCAAGAACTGAGCGTCCCCAAAAGGAGATTGTTCCGTTTCTTCGGCAACCGGCAGACTGAAAACGCGCGTGACCACCACGCCTGCGATGGCGGCGCCACCTTCATCAAAAGAACCAACCTGGCAAAGAAAATGCTCAGCTTCCGCGAGTTGGCAATAACGAACTTCACGGACGGTGAACACACCCTCAGCCTGAGATTCGGATGCAAAACTTAGGCACTCCGAAACCAGCTCTGAGGAATTTTCCGCCGAACGTCTGGAGCTGCCACACGCGTTCAAGACCAAGCATGCGAAAACGAGACCTTTAATCATAATAACAAACTAACATATTGTACGTTTACACCGGTGGTCCATCGCCGAGCTGTAGAATCGTATCGGCAGGAGAATCGAGTTTGTTGGGATAGTCCAGCGTGTAGTGAAGACCTCTTGACTCCGATCGTCGTTGCGCGCTCTCGATAATTAGGTGGGCGACTAACGATAGATTCCGTAGTTCAACAATGTCGCTGTTGATTTTGAAATCCCAGTAGTACTCGGTGATTTCCTTGCGAAGCAGTTCGATGCGGTGCTTGGCGCGTTCAATTCGTTTGTCCGTGCGAACGATACCGAGGTAACTCCACATAAATCGACGAATCTCATCCCAGTTAAGGGCGACAACGATAGCGTCGTTTGAGTCTGTTGCATCAAGGGTTTGCCAGGGCGCTACCTTCTTGGGCAAAACCTGGTTGCAATCAGTGACTGCTGCGGCGGCTCGGGCGCCGAAGACAACGCCCTCGAGGAGGGAATTCGATGCCAAACGGCATGCTCCGTGAAGGCCAGTGCTTGCGGTTTCACCGATAGCAAACAAATTGCGAATACCTGTTCTTCCATGCTCGTCAGTCACCACGCCCCCACACATATAATGTGCGGCAGGAACAACCGGAATGGGTTGCTTTGCCATGTCGACACCGAGTTCTCGGCAGCGACTGTCAATATCGGGGAATCTATCCCGGAGAAAATCAGCTTCTAAATGAGTCATATCTAGGAAAACGGAATCACTTCCCGATTTCTTGAGCTCGTTGTCTATGGCGCGGGCTACTACGTCTCGAGGGCCGAGGGAGGCAAGTTCGTGATAGCCCTCCATAAAACTGTCACCATTTCCCAGGCGCAGAACTCCGCCCTCGCCGCGAAGGGTCTCTGAAATAAGAAAGGACTTCGCATGGGGGTGATGAAAAACCGTCGGGTGGAACTGGACAAACTCCATATTGGCGATCTTTGCGCCTATGCGATACGCCATCGCAATTCCGTCCCCGGATGCAACATCGGGGTTGCTCGTATACATATATACTTTTCCGGCACCGCCGGTTGCCAGAACGGTAGCCTTGGCTGTGACCGTGTTGATTTCACCTGTCTTGTTATTGAGCACGTAAGCACCAAAGCAAGCAGGTTCTTCCCCATATTTTGCCATGGACAAGAGATCGACCGCTATGTGCTGCTGAAGCACGGTGACGTTTTCTTTCGCGCAAACGGTTTTGGCTAATTTAGAATGAATTTCCCTGCCGGTCGTGTCTTTATGAAACGCGACTCTTCTAGCGTGATGGCCGCCTTCTCGGGTTAGCTCAAGTTCTCCAGACTCAGCCCGGTTGAATTCAACGCCAAGTTCAGCCAATCTGTGAACGTGGGCAGGACCTTCGCGAACGGTCATCTCAACGATGTCTTCATTGCAGAGGCCATCACCAACGGTGAGCGTGTCTTTGACGTGGCTTTCTACGCTATCGTCCTTGCCGAGAACGGCTGCGATACCACCTTGGGCCCAGCTTGTCGCGGTGTCGGATAAGCTGCGTTTGGTGACGATTGTGACTCGTCCATGCTCCGACGCGTTTAGTGCAAAATAGAGCCCTGCGATTCCGGAGCCGATGACGAGGTAGTCAGTTTCTAAAGTAGAGCTCATTCTATTTGCGGCCTTACGCGAAGGTGTAGAGTACAGGTTTGCGTAGATTCGGGTAAGTGATACGTTTCCGTTCGGTGTTTTTATCTTTGCGTATGGGTGTCTTTGCAACGCTTGCAACACTTTTGCTAATGACCTTCACTGGTTTCAGGGAGGTTTCTGCAGACATTTACAAGCGGGTTGGTAAGGACGGCGTCGTTCACTTCACGAACATCAAGCCTGCCGGCAAGGCGAAACGAACTTGGAAAGTCGTTGTGCAAGATGGCTCCTTTAATGGGTCCTTCGACGCGAAGGGAGCCGCGAAGCGCGGAAAGTGTGACCGCTGCGATTTAGTTCCTGCTAAAGATAGGTCAAAGGAAAGGTTTATACGTTACGACGCTTTTATACGGGAAGCTTCGCGGCTGTACCGCATCCCTGAGACTCTTATTCGGGCTGTTATAAAAACCGAGTCCGATTATGACCCGCGGGTTGTGTCTGCTACTGGGGCTCGCGGACTGATGCAGCTAATGCCCGCTGTTGTAAAGGATATGGGAGTCCTGGAGGTCCATGACCCCCGCCAAAACATTCTTGGTGGCACGAGGCTTCTTCGAATCCTTGCAAACAAGTACAAAGGTGATGTGGTTCGCACTATAGCCGCCTATCATGCCGGCCCAGCAAACTTAGCCCGATACGGGAATAATGTACCTCCATCCAGGCGAACTCGGACCTATCTCCGCATCGTCCTAGAGCGATACCGAAAGTACCAGGAGCGAGAGAAGCAACAAACTCGCCCTTGACCTGGGTCCAAAGGCTTCCTTTAATCACTCCGTGACGACCTTCGAACATCATCTTGGGCAGGGCGAGATCTTCTTGGGTCTCGAGCAAGTTGATGAAGCCTTACGTGAATTCTTGGCGGCTCTAGAGCTAAAGCCAGAAGATGCCACGACACTTGAGAGAGTCGCTGACCTTTTCGTGAAGAAGGAGTCATTCGACAAAGCGCTTCCGAATTACGAGAAACTAATTGCCCTACACCCCGAGCGGGCTGATATCTGGGCAAACCTCGGTCGAGTACATCTCGAACTAGGCGATGGGCAAAGGGCCCTGGATGGCTTTGAGAGAAGTCGGCTCCTTGATGAGGATAAT